>NZ_JBBIAR010000085.1:0-38393 GCF_054185165.1 Bradyrhizobium sp. UFLA05-109
GGGGAAGCCATGACCGAGGTCTCTGCTGGAAGTTCGGCGCACCAAAGCCGTTAGATGGAGCGCGGGGAAAGGACGCTCGGCGATATGGAGCCCGAGCTGCTCACCCTTATACCGAGGATGTACCCGCCGTCGCGTAAGCGCTATATCCGTCCGAAAATGGCGCCAACATACATCGCTATCGTCTCAGTCGCATTCTGACGATACACGCCCGAACGCCACAGCAGCCGTATCCGATCGGCCAATTTGCTTCGTCGTGCGAGCGAAAAGTCGTCAAGCGTCGCCAAAGCCGACGGTGTGAACAAGCCCCTGATTGATCCAAGAGCCGCGAGGCTTACGTCATTCCAGCCCCTCCAGCGTCCACTTCCAAAGGCCATTGTCCGAGTCAAACGCTGACGTATGCCTCTGTTCGACCCGATTAGATTTTGCGAATGCTGACGATATCTCACAGACGGTAAGGGATCATAGAACGCACTTCCACCGGCTGCCGTCACCAGTTGGTAGGTCCACCAATCGTGCGCGATGAGGTTTACGGTCTTGGGTGTCTGTGCAAGCAAAGCCCTCGCTGGCCTATTCATAACCATCGTATTCCCGCCCCCGATATTCTGCACGAGGGCATTCTGAAAACTCGGCTGGCGGGAGAATAACGGCGAAAAACCAATTGGTTTTCCGGCCTCATCAATCAGCTCTGTTCTTGCGAAGTAGAGGGCCGGCCTCTCTTGCGCTGTCTTCTCGAACCAATCGGTCGCCCTCTCAAGCTTTTCAGGCAACCAAACGTCATCCTGATCGCAATACGCAAAGAGATCCCCCTGCGCTTGGCCTGCCTGGTTTACAAGCCAAAGGAAGTTCTTCCAAAAACCTTGCTGCGGCCCTTTGATTATGGTGACTTTCTGGGATACTGCTTGCGAAAAATGATGAACGATCTCGCGCGTCTGATCCGTGGAACCATCATCCGAAACAATAAGCTCCCAGTTTGCATGGGTTTGCGAGGCCAACGACTGTAGCTGCTCCTCGATATGTTCCGATCCGTTGTACGTCGCCATCAGAATGATAATTTTCTTGCCCTGACACCTCATTTCATCCGAATCTCACGTTCCTAAAACCAACACTGCAAGTTGCATTGAGCTTCTTAGGTCGACAATCTAGTCAGAGCAAGTGTTTGGCGCCCCGATGTATACTCATCCTACGATTGAACTCGCATTGGCCCGCAAGATGTCACAGTTCGGCAGGACTGAAAAGCAGCTCAGCATCTTGATTGCTCTTCATGTTGCGATCTGCTGCATCTCACTAGTTGTAATCGCAACCGCAACTCCCAAGGTTCTCATAGACGCTAACGTCTATCACATTCATTTCCGACTTGATGCGCTGTGGGTCGCATTGCTGGCGGTCACCCTGTTTTCAGTCGTGGGCGGTCTATTTGTCTTCTGTCCTTTCTCCATAGGCTATTTCGTCGGCTTTTACTTTTTCAGCATGACATCGTGCTTTCTTTGGCTGATCTGTTTCAGCGAGTTTCCGTACAATCATTTGCTCGCTGGCTGGTCGGCTGCGATCTCTTGCATAGCATTTCTGCTTCCTGCGCTCCTCCTGGGCAGGTCGTTGAAACATTCCCTGGAGGTCTCGATTACAACCTTTGATCGCATTGTTTCTCTCGCCATATGCCTGTCCGCATTCGTTATTGCGTCAGGAGCCTACTACAGCTTTTCTATCCCTCTCACGGGAGCGCTCGCCGATGCCCGCGAGACGATCTTGGTTCCAAGACCGATAGGCTATCTGGTCTGGATTAGTTCTAGCGCACTCCTGCCATTTGCCTTTGCGTATTCCCTGGCGCGTCAGTGGTACAGACGTTTGGTCGTCGTCGTCTTGCTGCAGCTCCTGCTTTTCCCCGTCACCTTGACTAAGACCGCTCTGTTTGCTCCGCTTTGGCTTACGTTTCTTCAGCTGCTGTCAGCAAGGACATCTCCGAGAAACGTGGTTGTACTCTCGTTACTTCTACCGATGACCTTCGGCCTTCTTCTTTTGCCTCTTGGATTCACTGCTGCTGGTCAACCGTTCTCGATTGTAAATTTCCGCATGCTTGCGATCCCGGCACTCGCCATGGACGTTTACAACGACTTTTTTTCGCGCAACGAGCTCACGCATTTCTGTCATGTCTCATTGCTCAAGACCATCTTGACCTGCCCCTACCGTGACCAGCTTTCGATCATCATGCACAATGAGTACCACCTGGGCCACTTCAATGCGTCCTTGTTTGCAACAGAAGGAATTGCGTCAGTTGGCCTGTGGCTCGCCCCTGTTTCAGCATTCGTTTGCGGCGTAATCGTCTCGTTTGCAAATCGAGTTTCGGCCAGCTTGCCACCCAGCTTTATCTTGGTTTCGGCCGGTATGCTGCCGCAAATCTTGCTGAACGTCCCGCTGTCCGTGGCCATTGCTACTCATGGTGCAGCCCTCCTATGTCTGCTTTGGTACTTAACACCGCGGCAACTGTTCGTATCCAATGGCACTACCTCGCGAAAGCCGGGGCTCAACACGGCCGACTCCCATCGCTCGCAGACTACTTATTCGCATGAAATTCCTTTCCCGCATCATCAGTGATGCGGGATCCGACTTGAACTCAAGCTCGGACGGGGCCGTTCTGCTGGCGCGTTGCCCTCACCCGCCTGTCCTGATCGAAGGCTCGGCGCGCGACGCTTGCTTGACACCTCGGGCAAGTCGGACGAAGTCCGCAACGAACGCCTTTACGCGCTCCTCCAGATTCGGCAACAAATCACGGACGTTCCCAGGCTCGGCTCTTTGCACGACATCTGACATTTGATCGGCCAGCGCTTCGGGATTGCGTATACCGAAGTATCGCGCCCCCCCGTCGGTCTGTTCGCGATGAACATCGAGGTCGGACAGGATCATCGGAACGCCGAACGACTTTGCCTCTTCCACGGTGGTGCTCCAACCCTCGCACTCCGAAGGATTGATGAGCGCCATCGACGCGCGCAGGAGAGCATAGACGTGTTCCAGCGGGATCATGCCGAGATGCTGAAAATTTACCGCGAGGCCCCGCGCCTTGACCTGCCTCATCGTGTTCTCAAAATAATCGGGTTCACGAAAGTCCTGCGTGCTCCCCGATGCCGCGACGACGACCTCGATGCCACGACGTTTCAGCACGTCGAGTGCGTCGATCACGAGTCGGTGGTTCTTGTGCCGCCAGAACTGATTTGGCAGATAGAAATAGCGCGGAGGCAGGCAGTATTTCGCGATCACGTCGGACGGGTTGGTGGCGAGCAGGCCGGCCGGCGGCTCGGTTGCAAACCGAACCACCGAGACGCCGTTCGACACTCCGGGATAGAATTTCCGGAGATCGCCAAGCGCGCTATCACTGCTCAACATAATGTGCCGGCCGGACGCGATCTGGACGCGAAAGCCGAGCTCTCGCCGCCAATACGCGCTCTTGGAGAAGAGATGCGGGAGCAGACGATGCTGAAAATCCGGAAACCACGCGATCGCGGGAAATGGCAAGCGCCAACCGAAGAACCGAGCGGATTCGAACACCATGTCGATGTTGTGATCGTGGAACAACGCGTACGCGGGCGCATCGAGTCCGAAGGCGAGCGCGCGGAAGAGATGGCCGCCTGCACGATCGAACACCGGCGAGCGAACCACCTCCACGCCCGGGATCCGCGCGAAGGCAGCGATCTCATCGTCATCATCCGCCGCGCCTGCAAACAGGACCGGCGTGATCGCGCCGGGACGATGGCGGTTCAAGACCTCGAACAGATTACGCTGATAGTTGTACCCCCCCGCCCACAGGCGCCTGGGAATATTGGTGAAAGCGACCCGGAGCGCCGCTTGTTCAGTCACGGTCCTGACCCTTGAACCAATCCACGTAGTCAGCGAGCCCGCGCTCGAGGGGAATCCGCCAGTCGAATTTCATCTCGCCGAGACGTCGGTGATCGGCGAGCAGGCTCGCAGGATCGCCCGGGCGCGCAATACCGGAATAGCGGACGACGGTGCTGCTTTCCCAGTTCCTGACCAGTTGAACGGCGATTTCGGCCACGCTCGCTCCCACCCCGGAGCCTCCATTGATCACGCAAAGACCGTCCGGTTGCGGGCTTTGTCCGATCCACGCCAGCAATCGGACGACGTCGCGGACGTCGGTCCAGTCCCGGATTTCAGCTCCTGTCCCGCCGAGTGTCAGGACAGGCTCGTCAGCCTTCAGCCGTGAGCAGATGTCCCAGAGTAATTGCTTGCGCAGGTTCGGTCCGTAGACCGAGAACAAGCGCACGACGGCGCAACCTATTCCATAGCTGCGCGCGTAGCTTCTGCACAGCTGCTCCATCATCAGCTTGTGCTCGCCATAGGGCGACATCGGCGCCAGCGTCGCGTCCTCCGAGATCGGGCCGACATGGTCCGCGCCATAGACCGCCGCGCTCGAGGCAACGACCAGCCGGCATTGAGGTGCAAAACCGCGCAGCCATTCCAGGAGGCGGGCCGTGCTGGACACGGTTCGGGAAAAGTCCTCAAAGGGTCGCTCGATCGACAGCCCGACGGAAGAGCCGCCCGCGAGGTGAAAGACCTGCGAGGGCGACCCATGCGCGGCCGAAAGCATGTTCAGGTTAGCCGCATCGATTTCGCCATTGGTCCAGGTCTGCAGGCCGAGCCGGCGCGCTTCGGATGGGTCGAGCGCACCGTGCCCGACGCCATGAATGCCATTGCCGGTCCGCGCCAGCTCGCGAACGAGATGGCGGCCGATGAACCCGTTAGCGCCTGTGACCCAGATGGACATCGAACTTTCTTATGCTCAACTAGCCGCATTCCGAACGGCAAACCGGATCGGCTGCCGATCCGATGCCTTGCTGATTGTCTCATCGCTCATCCGGAGACAACTCCCTGACGACGGTTGCGGGATTTCCGGCAACAATCGCGTAGGCCGGAACGTCCTTGGTGACAACCGCTCCCGCGGCTACGATCCCGCCCTCCCCAATCGTCACGCCGCGCATGACCATCGCGCCGGCGCCGATCCAGGCGTCATCGCTTATCTTAACTGGACGATCATCAAGAAAAACCTTTCTGGGGTGGCCCGTCGAAAAAATCTGCCTGGCCTGCTCGTGCCGCTCGCTAGCCTTGATTGGATGCGAGAGATTGTCGAAAATATTCACTGCATGTGAGATCAGGACCCGATTGCCAATTTGGATCGACACCCCCGACCAAATCCGCGTCCCCACGCCCACGTAACACCATTCTCCAATTGATATCCGGCCGCCGTGACCAAGAACCATCAGTTCGCCCCTGATGTGCGAATAGGGGCCGATGACGATCTGGTCGCTATCGCCAAGCGCGTTTCTGATCCTTGCGCAGTGAGCCAGAAAAGCCCCCTCTTGCAAACGGCAGGTGGCACGCCCGATGAGCCGCTGGGCGAGCAAATGGAGATTGATCCCGTCTATGAATCTTGCGCAGTGGCGCGCAAGGCTGGCGGGGCTGGACATCAAGGTTTCCTCTTATATGGCGCCGACGTCTCCGCCCGAAAGTGCACAGGACACCTCCCAAAAATCGGGCTTCGACCTTCAATGGACGACATTCGCAGCGATGCGTCAAATGGCTAGAGACGCCCTACGATAGTCTGAAAGAGGCTCCACTGACGCGCCTTAGTGTGGACTTCATTGACTCGAATTCGACCGTTCGTGGCTATTTGCCGTACATCGGTCCAGTCGGAGATAGCTCGCTCGATCTGCTCAAGACAACTCTTCTCATCGTGATAGACCAGCATCGTTTCGTCGGCGACCATTCCCTCGGGATAGTGGCCAGCGTCCGAAACCAGCAGCGCACCGCATCCCATGGCTTCGAAGCAGCGCATGTTACCGCGATCCTGGCCCGCCATATCGATCGCCCCATTGAGGACGATCTTGGATCGCCCGATCAACTCGTAGAGCTCTCTTCCAAAGACCGGCGGCTTGGCGATCCCCGCAACTATCTTCGGACGCCGATGCTTCTGGAGCGGCAGCAGGTAGCCGATCCAACTCTCCGCAAGCCTTGTCAAACGCGACGAGTCAAGACAATAGACGATCTGTCGGTTTCCGGCGAGAGCAGCCACCTTCTCGAGCGTTCTTGCTCGCGCTGAATGGTGCCGTGAGTAGCCACCGACAAACAGCACGTCGATGGGGCGCTCATCCTGCACGTACTCGCTCATTGCGGGATCTATTGCAGGCGAAAACCACTCGGCCCGGCACCCCTTGTCGCGCCATGACTGTAGAATTGACGGGAAGTTTCCGAGCACCGCACCATAGGCCCTTAGGTCTGCGTTTCCCGACGGCGCCGCACGCCAACAGAGTGTCTTCTTCACGCAGCCGGGCAGCTTGCGAACAAAGGAACTCGGAAAAGCGACAGGATCGAGGTTGTAGAGCACTTCGGTTCTGTGGTGCTCGATCTGTGCGAGCAGAATGTCCTCCGGCGCTGCTCCCTGGCGGACACCATGTTCGCGTGCCCACCGGCCTTGTAGACGGCTATCGTTGGCACAGGTCAAGAACGCACTTGCATCACGGTCAAGCACAGGCTGCAGAAAATGAAGCGCGCCGAACCGATCTTGCAGAAACACATCGCGCCGTTCACGAAAGCTCAAGCCTTGTGATGCCAGGCGATTCAGGCGCGTAAGGTAGGAGGGAGTGAGACCGCAGTTCTGGAACACCCGCATATCTAAGCGTACCTTGCCAGCATCCATTTCATGTTGAGATACGGCCAGATGCGGCCGGCCGTCTCCCAGTCCCACGCCTTGGCCGCAGTCAAGCGGCCGACCGTCGCAGACAGGCGGGCTTCATCGACCAGCTCGGCGAATGCCGGCACCTTGCGGTCGAGCAAGGCTGCGATCCAGCCGGCAAGCGGTCCGTTGAGCCATTCCGGCATCGGCGAATTGAAGCCGACCTTACGCCGCGCGGTCCGGATCTGCTCCGGCATCAGGTTGGCCATCGCCCGTCGCGCGACGGCCTTGGTGTAGCCGTCCGACAGCTTGCTCGATTCCGGCAGCGTCATCGTATAAGTCACGAGGCGCCAATCCATGAACGGCATGCGGACCTCGATGCCATGCGCCATCGAAAGGCGGTCGAAGTTGCGCAGAATGGTGGGCAGCACCGTGCTGTGGAACATGCGGTAGAGCCGGCGGTTCAAGGCGCCCCATTCGCGCGGCAACTCGTCGTTTTCGGCAACCAGCGGCAGCTCGTCGGGAACGTTCAACAGGCCGCCGCGCAGGAAGTAGTGCCCCCTCGCCCTGACCGTCAAAGCCCGCACGAGATCGACGCCGCGCCGTGCCAGCGCCGAGCGTGACGCAAGGTCGGCCGCCGCATTCCGAATTCGGAAGGCGCCCGCTTGTCCGTCCTGCAGATATGCGCCCATCAGCTCGTCTGCCCCGTGGCCATCCAGCGACACCGTCACGTCGTGGCGTCTCAGCTCCCGATAGATCAGCCACGCGGCGCTGGGCAGCCCGATATAGACGTCGTCATTGTCGTCCAGGATCTGGTCGATATCGGTCAACGCATCGCCGCGCCCGATTTCAAGGAACGTGGGCGCGACGCCGGCCCAGGCGGCCGCCACCTCGGCCATCGGCCGTTCGTCGTTCGCGGCGCCCGGGAACGTCGCAACAAAGGCGTGCCGCCATGCAGTGCTGTCGCGCGGTCCCATGCCGGCACTTTCATGCGCCGCCATCGCGCAAATCACCGCCGAGGAATCGAAGCCTCCGGACAAGCACGTCCCGATCGGGACATCGCTCCGCATCCGCAAGGCCACGGCATCCTGGAACAACTCGCGAAAACGGTCCACGCGCCCGGCTTCGGTGCGCGGGGTGTCCGGCAGATGGTCGACGGTCCGCCACCAGCGCCGGACATCCACCCCGCCATGGCGCAGCCACATGCAGTGGCCCGCCTGCAGCCGGCGGACGTTGCGGAATAGCGTCCGTTCACTACCCTCGACGCCGAACGCATCGAGCAGCATACGCCGCGCTACCTCGGTATCGATCGACGCATCGATCAATCCACTCCGCGCCAGCGCACGCTGCTCGGATGCGAAGACGAAGCGTTCGGGCGACAGAGCATACAACAGCGGCTTGATGCCGAAGCGATCGCGCGCCAGAAACAACTCGCCGCTGATGGTATCGAAGATCGCCAGCGCCCACATGCCGTTGAAGCGCAGCAGCATGTCCTCGCGCCAGGCCTGCCAGGCCGCGAGGATCACCTCGGTATCGGACTGGCTGCGGAAGACCGTTCCCCGCTCCGCGAGCTCGCGGCGCAACTCGAGGAAATTGTAAATCTCGCCGTTGAAGACGATGACGTGGCGACCTTCGGCAGACACCATCGGCTGATAGCCGCCCTGACTGGGATCGATGATCGCCAAGCGACGGTGGCCGAACGCGAGGCTCCCGTCCGCACTGGACCAGATGCCTTCGCCGAAGGGGCCTCGATGCGCGAGCAGGTCTGTCAGCCGCTTGATGTCGGCCGGTGCGACGGCATTGCCGCGAAGGTCCAATATGCCGGCAATTCCGCACATTCCCTAGGCCGCCTTGATCGGGATGAAACGGCCGACGACGGCGCGAAGGTCGCGCCAGCAGACGGCGCGATAGGGACCAAGCTGCGACGCGGTGACGGCGGCGACAAAGATAGTCGCAGCCGACAGCGACGCCACGCCGCCGACGTACCACCATGCCGGCGCGGACTCGAACGCGAAGCGATCGAACCCATGGCGAAGTGCCAGCGCCGCCAGGATCCCGACACCGAGCGGCATCAGCATGAAATGGAGCACGCGTGACCAAATACCCGCAATCTTGATACTGAACCGCACTACGAGGACCGTCGTGATCATCTGTGCGATCATACCCACACAGGCGCTCCAGCCTGCGGCCTGCCAGCCGAAACGCGGCAGCGCGATGAGGCTGGTTGCGAGTGTGACGCCGCCGGTGCAAAGCGAGATCAGAGCATTGGCGCGGGATCGTCCCTGTGCCAGCAAATAGAATGCAAGGACATTTGCGCTCGATCCCAGGATGCCGGCGATCGACAGCACCACAAGCACCCTCTCGCCTTCTGCCGCGACCTCGGCACCGGTCCACAAATGCAGCAGCGGTCCGGCCACCGGAATGAGCCCGCCCAGCGCGCTTGCGGCCAGTACGTTGAGGATCCAGGAGGAGCGAAGCAGCAGATCGACCTTGCGGTCTTCCGCCTCCTTGTGCAGCGAACTGAAGAACGGAAACAGAGTTTCGCCGATTTTCAGGACCCCGATATAGACAGCCTCCTCAAGGCGCTGAGCGACGCCATAGAAACCCACGAATTGCGGCTGCAAGAGTGCGCCGAGGAGATAGCGGTCTGCCTGCGCGGCAAATAGCGCGCCGCCCTGGGCCACCAGCTGCCAGCCACCCAGGTGCACCAGACTTTGCAGCGCACCGCGATGAACCGCCGGTCGCGCCAACCAATCGCCGATCGCCTGGCGCGACCAGCCGAGCGTCGCGAGCAGGCTGCTCGCAAAGCCTAATGCCTGACAGCCGAGAAATGTCGACGCATGCGGCGCAGATGGGACGAGGAGCAGCATGGATCCGGTCGCGGTAACCGTACTGACGATACTGATCGACGCAATCCGCCGATAATCCTGGCGGGCCGTGAACAGCGCGAGAAGAACTGACGACAAACATTGGCACAGCCAGCCGAAGCTCGCCAATGCAAAGGCGCGCTCGAGATCATCGGCGACCGGTCCGCTGAGATGGAATCCGTGGCGCGCGAGCGGCGCGCCGGCGAAGCCATAGAAGACGGCGATCAGGGTGCCTGCACCGATTGCCAGCGCCATGGCCGTTGCAAACAACCTTCGCGCATCAGCGCGATCGGACGGCGTCAATCGTTGTGCGAGTTCGCGTGCGGTCGACATCGCCAGCGAATTGCTGAACACGAGCGCCGGTGCGATGCAGGCTGTGACCAGCCCTGCGACGCCGAAAGAAGCTGGGCCAAGGCGGAGCACGACGAACGGCAGGATGGCCAGATTGAGTGCTACCGCCACCACGAACGCAATCGCGTTCCAAGCCGAATTTCCGAGCAGATCGGGCGGACTTTTTCTCACACCAATTCCAACGGTTAGGCCATGCCTGACCTTGCTCGATCGCCGGTCGATTTCAGCAACGGAACATACGTTTTCGGGCGACCAGATTGGGCCTTGAAAGCGCGTCTTAAGGCGATTGAAGGGCTTAGGCAATGGCATCAAGCTTGGGTCCCGGTTTGCCAAGCCGCGAGTACGTCGCTGGTCCAGAAATGCGGGAACGGCGGAATCAGTAGCAATTGCCGGGGCAGGCACGAAGGGCACGAAAGAGGTGTCGCCGCCGCCGGCGTGACGGAGCTCAATGACCAGCCGAAGCGCGATTCAGCCTGACGAATGCGGATCGCTTTCTCTGGACGGTGCGGTCCATGGGGATCGCAATGGCGTCGCCCTCGTCGATCAGCGATCCCGCATTGCGTTCGCTTGAACCTTTTCCCGATCGTACCCCAAAAAGTCGTCTGTGGATCAGCGTGCTGGGCGTGGGACTAATCGGCGCCGCCTTTATCGGATTTGCAGTCCTGCTCGGCTACTGTCTGGCGAAGCTTAACGTCGACCTGTGACATGCTTGGTCAGAACACCCCGGCTCAAAGACCGTCCGACCCGCCCTCCTTCGACGTCGAGCGGGGCGTGAAGGACGCGGTGCCGCCCGTAACTGGCGTGGTCAGCTTGCCGCCCGCCCCCGGGGGCATGGCAGCCGCGCCACTCGGATCGGACTGCGGGGGCCGCACGTCCAGCCGCTGCAACGCCAGCACCTCACTGCGGTCGCCGTGCTTGAAAGTAACTTCGCGCGGCTGAACGGAGCTCAATGACCAGCCTGCCCGCGATTCACCCTGGCGCATCCGGATCACTTTCTGATCGTTGCGATCCATGAGGATCGCAATGGCGTCGCCCTCGCCGACCACGGCTCCGACCAGAACGAGCGGCAGCGGGGCCTCGGTCGCCTTCGGGGGCGGCGGCGCAGGGGCTTCTTCGCCTGGCGAGGCCGCCACGGCCCGCGGCGGCGGCCGGCGCGTCGCCGAAAAGATCGGGCGTTCCTCTGTCGCGGTAAGCGCCGACAGCGGCACAGCCCAGAGCGGGTTACCACGGGGGACCGGCTTGCTTGCGGATTGCGCCGGCTTTGCGATCGGGCGCATTGCGCCAACGTCGACGGTGTCAGTCGAATTGCTGACGGTATCCTCGGGCAGCATATCGATTCGGGACGAGGTCGCCGCCATCATCGCCCCTGTGCTCAGGGCAGGGATGATCCATAGCGCGGCCAATCCGATCCGTCCCAGCCGTGCGATCATCGACAGTCCCCCTGCGACCGACCACCGCGTGGCGCGGCCAAGTCGGCAAACTAGTTCCAATGCGGTGCGCCATCAACCCGCGTCGAATCAAAACGACGACGAGAACCGGGGAACACGTCCCACCTGCCGGCCTTGCGCTCTCCGTTCCGAAACACTTTGCTCCACAGACAAACTGGTGAATGAGCCTACTTTCCCGCCTGCCACTGGCCGGAAACACCGAGGATCACCCTGACGCGGCCGGTGCCGGTATCGTTCAGGGTCGTTGTCTGCGGCACCTGGACATCGAGCTGGTCGACGAACAGGAACGGCATGCCGGCTTCGAGATCATAGAGCAGCTTCTGCAAACTGGATTGCTCCAGTTCGCAACTGATTACGAGACCGACAAGACCATCCTTGGTCTGGGCGCCGGAGACGTCGACCTGCGACGACTGGACCGAGCCGCCGACGCTACCGACCGCGGAGGCGACGCGCTGCAGAAGATTGGCGCCCGCAACCGTCACGGTCGGTCCTTCCAGGAAAGGCGTGCCCGGATGGTCGGCCGACAAGGCGGCCTTTCCACCGATGCCGGCCTTGCGGCCGCGCAACTGGTCGAGCAGATCGGAGGTCTGCGTCAACGCCTGCCGATGGGCGAAGACGTCGGCGACCGAGAGCCCCGCCATGAGCAGAAGACCACCGGTCATGGCGACATAAAGGGTCACCGCGATCAACGGCGAGGTAGTCAGGGCGCGCGTCATGGTGCTTTGGGCGCTCATGGCACGTTCCTCGGCTCGATCTGCGCCTCGATATGGAAGCGCTCACCGGGGTCCGAGGGCGAGCGCGTGGTCGGGGCGTAGAATGTCGCGCGGGTGAAATGCTGGGATTGCTCGATCAGCGGGATCAGCGACGGCGCATCATGCGTGATGCCCGCGATCTGCAGCTTATTGCCCGCGAGATGCATCTCGGTGACATAGGTGTGATCCGGCAGCACGCGGCTCAACGACTCCAGCACGATCACGCTCGCCGCCGTCTCGTATTTGCGACGCTCGAGAAGCGCGAGCGGCGAACGTTCGCCGCCATCGGTTCCCGTGCGCAGCGCGGCTCGGCGCTGGGTGATCTGCCGCTCGAGCTCGTTCTCCTGCACGCTGAGGCTGTCGGCCAGATAGCTCGTGAGAACGGAAGCGATGACTGCTGCGACGGCGGCGACGCCGAGCACGATCTGTAGCATGCGGCTCAGGCGGGCCCGGTCGATGGCGCCGCGGGACTTCTGTTCGAACACTTTGATCCGGGCCTGCCCCGGTTCGGCCACATCAGTGCAGATCGCGATTGCGGAGGGATGGAAGGCTGACACCGCGTCGACATAGCCCATCGCGAGCTTGCGCGGCGCTGCGGCGATCACGGTCGTGATGGCCTCGCTGCCGCTTGCCAACGGCGCGCCGCAGCCGAATACGGCATCCCCGGCGCTCCACGGCGTCAGCCGGTCGATTTGCGCTCGCACGATGCCTTCGAGGAAATCGGCGGCGCGGGCCGGCAATTCGAGCGGGCGGAATAGGAAGCGCGTCGGCCGCAGCACGATCTCGATGCGGCTTCCGCGAAGCACCGGTGCCAGATTGGCCGCGGCGAACTCGCCGTCACGAAAAGCGATCCCGGCCGGAACGTTGTCCGGCCTGTTGGCGGCCTCCAGCGCAAACTCTCCGCTCTCGCTTTCGACAAGCCGGACGAGACGCGGCGACACCATCCGCTCGAAACCGGCGACGATGGTCGCAGCGACCGTGCCGGTCCAGGCGTTGAGGATGGCGCGTGTCGATTGCAGTAAATTCATCTCACAGAGGCTTTCCGGCGGAGCCGTCCAGGTCGTTGTGCCACGACAATACACGATAAGGTTCGTCGGTGCCCTCGAGAAGCAGAATGACGATTTCGGCCGAGCTGCGCCGACGTGAGGTCGACTCGACCGCGACGCTCAGCCGGTACGCATTGGAGCCGTCCAGTGTGGCGCTGCCGGCGCCGGCAAGTCCGAGCAAGGAGCGCGGATTGACGTTGGGATCGTCCCGGTCGCGCAACATCTGCTGCAATGTCTCCGGCGTCATGCCCGGCAGCGCCGCCAGCACCTGGGGCGCCGCGTCAAGCAAGTTCACGGTCCGCATGTTACTGAACACGGTAACGAAGGGCAGCATGCGCTCGATTACTGCGGACGGGATGCCGCGCACCAGCCAGAGCTCGTCGACGTGCGGAAATGGCGCATGGCGCGGCAGATAGTCCGAGCCGAGCGTTCGATAGTAGGAATTCTCCGGATCGTCACTGCCCGCCTCGGTCGATGCGCGCCAGGCGAGGATGCGGTCGGCATAGCTCGCCGCATCCGTCTCGCTGATGCCAAGCCCGATCATCAATCCGGCGAGCAGCCCTTTCGGCGCGGCATTGAGATCGATGCGCGCGGCTTCGGAACGGAACGTCACGGACACCCGTCCCGCACCGATGCGGGCATTGAACGTGCCGCTGGTCGGGCGCGTCTCGCTTTTTGCCATCAGCTGATAGGCGGCAAGTTCGACGCCCGCGCTCACCAGCGCGTCGGCCTGGATATGATCAGTGTTGCCGGCCACCGTTACAGTCGTGTTCGTCACATAGGTCAGGTAGATCAGGACGAGTGCCGCCAGCGCGGCCAGCATCCAGAGCACCGCGACGACGATGAAGCCGCCTGTCTGTCCGGCCGCGCTCCCGCGGCGTCGCGCGACGACCTTGAGCATCACAGCTGCTACTCCTGTTTCTCGGCCTGTTCCGGCTTTGCACGCGCGGTGGCGCATGTCGCGGGATTCTTGGCGCGCGCGCATTCGGCGGGTGTCGTGATGTGCGGCATCACAGCGCCCGAAACCGCCAACACCTGTCCCGTCGAACTGTCGCGCACGGTGACGCGGATGCGCTCGGGCAGCTGCGCTTGGTCGCGCCAGGTCGGCTGCCAGACCTGATCCGGCCCCGAATAGGAGAAGGTCACGCGGAACGGCGCGCGCAGCAGCACCACCTGGTCGACGAAGCGGATCTGGCCGTCGGACGGCATCGGTGCGAACGGCGCGCGCTCGCGCACCAACGCAAGCCCGCGCGCATCGGCCTTCTCGATCAGACGCACGATCTCGAGTCCCGGGTGCACGTTGGGACCGAGCGCCGTGCGCACGAAGGTCACCGCCAGCTCGGAAGCCTCGAATAGCGGGGTCCTGCTGTCGGCGTTCATCGGCAGCTGCTCGGCGACCGACAGGTCCGCGACGATGCGATCAAGCCCGGTGGCAACGCGCTCGGCCCGCTGCACGCGCGCGATGCCGCGATTCCAGTTCGGCAGCCACTGTGCGGTAACCGTCGCCAGAGCCGCGAGGATGACGGTCATCAACAGAGTCGCCAGCAGCACTTCGAGCAGCGTAAAGCCCGCCTCCTCGGCCAATGCGCGGCGCAGCGCCCTCATTGCGCGGCCCTCGGCACCAGCTTCACGGTCGTGATTTGGAACGCGCTGCCGTCGGCACGCTGGAGTCGGAGATTGACCGATAATGGCACGAAGCGGTCGGTCGCGGGATCGCCGCCTGGCACGTTCATCGGCGTGACGTCCATGCGCCAACGGCTGCCCGCGAGCTCGCCGCTTTGCCGCCCCGGCCTGAGCAGCGCGCGCGGCGGCAATTGCGCCAGCAACGTCTCCGCCGCTCCGGCCAGCGCCAGGCGCTGATCGATCGAGCGGGTCCCCTGCACCGTCGTGGCGATGACTGTCCCGATCGTACCTAGCACGGCCACGATGATCGCAAGCGCCACCAGCGCCTCGATCAAAGTGAAGCCGGCCTCGCCTCTAGAGCAGCTTCTGCGCGACAATTTCGACGCCTCCGGTCAGCCAGTTGACGCGCACCTCATAGCCCACGCCCGGCCGTGCCAGCGCGATCACGCCGCCGCACGACATACCCGACGGGAAGAAATCGATCGTTCGCCCGGCGGCACGGTCGGCGCAGCGTGCCGCCAGCATTGCCTGTACGGTCACGTCGTTCGGCAGGCGGAGGACCCGCCCCGTGACGCCAGAGCGGATCGCGCGAGCCTCGGCATCCACCTGCGTCGTAACCCTGACCTGACGACGCAGCGCCGTGCTGCGATCGGCCTTCAGCAGCGCCGCGGTCGCGACCGCATAGCTCTCCAGCCTTGTGCGCGTCGTCGTGCGCGGGATCGCCGGCAGGATGATCGCAGCGAGCAAGCCGATGATGGCGAGCACGCACAGGATCTCGATCAGCGCGAAGCCGCGCGCATCGAACGCGGTCTCAGCGCCCGCCGCTGGCAATATCGGCTGCCGTTCCACTGCCGCCTTCCTGACCGTCCGATCCGAGCGAGATGATGTCATAGGGCGCACGCTCGCCGGGCGCGCGGTAGACATAGCCGTGTCCCCAGGGATCGTTTGGCACGACGCCGCCACGCAGATACGGCCCGTTCCAGCCCGGTACATTGTTGCTGCGCGCCAGTGCGGCCAGCCCTTCGTTGGTGGAGGGATAACGGCCCAGGTCGAGATAATAGAGATCCAGCGCGCTCGAAAAACTCTCAATCTGGATCTTGGCCGCCTTCGCCTTGGACTCGCCGAGATAATTCAGAACCCGCGGGCCGACCAGCGCCATGATGAGGCCAATGATGGTGATGACGACAAGGATCTCGACCAGCGTGAAGCCGGCCTCCCCTCGTCGCCCGCGCCGCCCGCGCTTTGCGAGTGCGACTGAATTTCTAGTCACTTCAACCCCCTCCGTAGCCAGGCTACTGTTTGTGCAGTCTCTTCGGAAAGCCGCTTCGCACTCTTCCGGATCATGCTCTAGCCGACAATTTGACTGACCGACATCAACGCCGTCATGACAGACACAATCAGGCCGCCGACCACAACCGAAATCACGATGATTGCGGCAGGGCCTGCAATGCCGACGGCGCGGTCGAGCGTGCGCTGCAGCTTGGCCTCGAAGAAATCGGCGACGCGGCCAGACAGCATCGGCAACTGCCCGGTCTCGTCGCCGAGCCTGAGCATGCGCACCGCCATTGCCGGCAGCGCGTCGGTCTCGGCCAGCGCATCGGATAGTTTCGTGCCGTGGCGGACGCGGTCGGCGGCCTCGCTCCACACCGTCGAGGGGCCAGCGGTCGCCATCATGTCGATGAGAATACGTAGCGTGGTCGTCAGATTGACCCCGCTGCCGAGCAGCACGCCGAGGTTCCGGCAGAACAGCGCGGTGCGATACGAGCTCACGATGCCCCGGATTGCCGGTAGCCGCGTGATCGCGTTCGAAATGCCGCGACGGATGCGTTCCTGCCGCAACACCAGCCACAGGATCGCGATCGTTGCGGCAAGCCCCGCCAGCACCGCATCCGAATTGTCGTGCAGGAAAGTCGACAGGTTCAGGAACACCAGTAGCATCGGGTCGACCTTGGCGCCGAAGTCCTGCAACACGCTCGCGAATTGCGGCAGTACGAACGTCAGGAAGAACAAGAGAACGCAAGCGGCCGCGCCCAGCACGAAGACCGGATAGCGCATGGCATCGCTGAGCTTGCGCTTCAGCGCCTCCGTTCGCGTCCGCTCGTTGGCCAGCACCTCGAGCACTTGGTCGAGCGACCCCGATGCTTCGCCCACCCGAACGAGCGCTACATACATCGGTGGGAACAACGTGCCGTGCCGCAGCAGCGCCTCGGCAAAGCTCTCGCCGGCGAGCACGCGCGAACGGATGTCGGCGACCACGGGCCGCAGCCGTCCGAGATCGCGGTCGGCTGACAGCAGCTCCAAACCGTCATTGATGCGGGCGCCCGCGCGAAGCAGCAGCGCAAGGTCAGCGGTGAAGATCGTGACGTCCGCGAGCTTGGGCTTGTTGAAGACGCTGAAGGCGCTGCGGGCCGAACCGCCGTCCTCCAGCGCGACGTTGTCGACCAGCACGAGGCCGAGCCGTTCGATCCGCTGCGCGACGTCGCCGGGTGCGGGTGCGGCGATGGCGCCGGAGACCAGCTCGCCATTGGCATTGAGCGCGCGGTAGCGATAGTTCGGCATCGGATCAGCGGACCGTCGTGACGCGGAAGACCTCGGGCACGGTCGTCAGCCCGGCGCGGCATTTTGCGACCGCATCCTCCAACATCGTCGTCATTCCGCCCTGCATCGCCGCAGCGTCGATGGAGTGAGAATCGGTCTGCGGCCCGATCAGTCGGCGAATATCGTCTGACATTTCCAGGATCTCGAACACGCCGTTGCGGCCGCGATAGCCGGTGCCGCCGCAGCGTTCGCAGCCACCGGCCTCGTGCACGACCTCGCCCGCCCTGAAGCCGATCACGGCAAAGCGCGGATCCTTGGCAAGATCTGTCTCGGTCAGCGCGTGCGGCACCTTGCAGCGGTCGCACAACACGCGCACGAGACGTTGCGCCACCACCGCACGCAGCGTCGACTTCAGCAGAAACCCTTCGATGCCGAGATCGATGAGGCGAGGCACGGCGGCAGCCGCAGTCTCCGTGTGCAGCGTCGTCAGCACGAGGTGGCCGGTCAACGAGGCATGGATCGCAATATGCGCGGTCTCGGCGTCGCGGACTTCGCCGACCATGATCACGTCAGGGTCCTGACGCACGAAGGCACGCATGGCGGAGGCAAAGCTCAGCCCGATCGACGGCTTGACCTGTGACTGGTTGATGCCGGGAATCTCGTATTCAACGGGGTCCTCGATGGTGAGGATCTTGCGCGTCGGCTCGTTCAGGATCGACAGCATGGTGGCAAGCGTCGTGGTCTTGCCGCTGCCGGTTGGCCCGGTGACCACGATCATGCCGTGCGGCATGGCAAGCAGCCGCGTCATCACGCTCTCATCGCGCGCGGCAAGACCGAGCTTGCTCATCTCGAGCAGGCCGCGGTCGCGCGGCAACAGACGGATAACGGCGCTCTCGCCATGTTGCGTCGGCATGGTCGCGACGCGGACGTCGAGTTCGCTGCGTCCGACGCGCACGCGCGCCGCACCATCCTGCGGCAATCGCCGCTCGGCGATATTGAGACCGGCGAGAATTTTCACCCGCGAGATCAACGCCTGGGGCGGGATTCCCTGCAGCGAGGGCAGAGCGCGCAAGAGGCCATCGACGCGCAGGCGTAGCACGAGCCCGGCGCGGAACGGCTCGATATGAATGTCGCTCGCGCGCAATTCCACTGCGCGCTCGAGGAGATCATTGAGCGCGCGGACCACAGGCGCGCCGCTCGCGAGATCGCGCAGGCTCTCGATGTCGTCATCGGATTGCTGCACCACGTCCTTTGAGGCGTCATCCGCACTCGCATCCTCCGCGTCTGCACGCTGGTCGAGAACTGTCGTAATATCTTCATATGAAGCAACTACGATGTCGACCGGTGCGCCGAATACAATTTCGGCGGCGCGAATGGCTGCAGTATCCGACGGGTCGGCAATCGCCAATCGATAGCCATCATTGGGCGCACGAAACGGGAAGATTGTCGATTCACGCAGGAAGCGGCGCGAAAAACCGTTCAAGCACGGCGTCGTCGTCAGAAGCTGCGGAAGGCTCAGCCGAGTCAAACCAAAATAATCGGAGACCTCGTCGGCGAATTCGGCTGCGGAGAGGTCGGTCGCCTCCCACAATTCGCGCAAAGGTCGGTTCAACGCCGAACTGTTCGACGTCTCTGCGCGCGCGCGCGCCTGCGGTGGCAACGAATGTTTTTCGAAAAGATGCTGCCGGAAGCTATCTGCGGATAGGTCTCGCATCGCAGTCACAGCTTACCTTGTTAGGTGAAAGCACCGCACCCGCACGTGACGGAAGGCGTTTGCCCTTGACTTGCTACGTAGCAAAAACATATTCGTGGCGCAAATTGTTGCGCGTCCTGATCATGAAGATCGGATGCGTTTCCAGTCACTCGTGCTGTTGGTAGGCGTCCTTTGTTTAGAGTGGTCCAGCCGCTTTCGCGCCTCCGCTCAGCGTTGCCTGGAACTGTCATCCTTTTGTCATCTGCGTTCCTGTTGACCGCGTGCATCGTCACGGCCGATCAGTCGATCGAACGCAATCCCAGCGATCCGCGCGCCCAGGATATCACTGACAAGATTCGTTCGCTCGATCTCGAACCTCGCCAACCCGCAGACACGGGCGCGAGCGGCATCGCCCAGACCAAATCGTCAAAGCCCGCGATCTATCTCAGCGACGGCTCGACGCCACAAGGCGGGGCGCTTGCCGAGCGCGACGATGGTGGCGGCGGCTACGATCTGAATTTCGAGAACGCGCCGGTCGCAACCGTCGCCAAGGTCATCCTCGGTGATGTCCTCAACGTGGGCTACACGATCGACCCGCGCGTGCAGGGCACCATCACCCTGGCCTCGGTGCGCCCCGTTCCAAAGACCGATGCGCTCTATGTGCTGGAGAATGCGCTGCGGATGTCCGGCGTTGCGCTGGTGCATGATCGCGGCGCGAGCTATCGCCTCATCCCCGCGCCGGAAGCAGGCCCCGGTGGCATCGACCGCTCGGTTTCTGCAGAAGCCGGCCAGGGTATCAGCGTCGTGCCGCTGCGCTACGTCTCGGCGCAGAACATCTTCAAGCTACTCGACGCATTCGGCGTGAAGGCGTCGACCATGCGCCCGGACAATACGCGCAACACGCTGATCGTCACCGGCAGCGGCACGGATCGCGCGGCGGCGATCGACACCATTCTCTCCTTCGATGCCGACTGGATGCGCGGACAATCGGTCGGCATCATCCCGGTGCGCAACTCCTCGCCTGAGCCAGTCATCAGCGAGATGGAGAAGATCATGGATTCGGGCGAAGGCGGCCTGAGCCAGAGCATGATCAAGTTCCAGCCGATGACGCGCCTCAACTCCATCCTCGTGGTCAGCCAGAAGCCGGAATATCTCAAGCGCGCCCAGGTGTGGATCGCGCGGCTAGATCGTTCCGACACCGACGGCGTGAACATGAAGGCCTACCCGCTTCGCTACGGCAACGCGAAGGTCGTGGTCGCGCTGTTGAACGACATGCTTTTCAGCCAAGGCGGGACGAGCAGCTCTTCGCTCGACAATTCGTCGAGCCAGATTTCGCCGGGCTCCGGCGTTTCGATGTCCTCATCGGGTCTTGGCACCAATCCAGTGGCGTCACTGAGCGCGCTTCCGACGGCTGCCGCAGGCGCAGCAACCCCGGTCACCGGGCCTGCGGGCTCCTCGCTGAGCGCCCGTCCCGCACTCGCAGCCAGCGGTGCGCCCGGCCAGGATAACAACTCCGGCTCGCTGCTCGGCTCCGGCTCGAAGCCGGCCGGGAGCGCCGTCCTGCAAAACGTGCGGATAACTGCCGATGTTACCAACAACGCCGTGCTGGTCTATGCCAACCAGGAATCCCAGCGCGTCGTCGAGCAGACCATCCGGCAGATCGACCGGCCGCAACGCCAGATCGCGATCGAGGCGACGATCGCCGAGGTGACGCTGAACAACCAGCTGAACTATGGCGTGCAGTTCTTCCTCGCGAGTCAGAAAGGCTCGGTCTCGAACACCATCTCCGGCATCAGCAACAGCGCGACGATCGGCAGCAACACCGAGGCGGCGAGCAACGCAGTCAACGCCGCCGCTGGCGCACTGCTCGGGCGCGCGTTGCCCGGCTTCAATTTTCTGATCGGCTCTGAAAACTCGCCGCGCGTCGTGCTCGATGCGCTGCATAACGTCACCGACGTGAAGGTGCTGTCCAATCCGTCGCTGGTGGTTCTGGACAATCAGACGGCAACGTTGCAGGTCGGCGACCAAGTGCCGTTCTCGACGGGCACGGCGACCGTGCTGACCGCGAACAACACGGTGGTCAATACCATCGACTATAAGAACACCGGCATCATCTTGCGCGTGTTGCCGCGCTCCAACGCCAACGGCAACGTGGTACTGGACATCGAGCAGGAGATCTCGAGCGTGGCGGCGGGCAGCACGACGCTCACACCGACAATCTCGCAGCGCCGGGTCAAGAGCTCGATCGCGGTGACGAGCGGCCAGACCGTGCTCCTCGCCGGCCTGATCAGCGAGACCGAAAACAAGCAACGCCAGGGCCTTCCGATCCTCGACTCTATTCCGGGAATGGGCGACGCCTTCTCGCACCAGACCAACGCCCGTGCCCGCACCGAGCTGATCCTGTTCATCCGGCCGACCGTCATCAAGGACGGCGTCGACGCGCATGTCATCGCTGAGGAGATGCGCACCAAGATGAACAGCCGCCTGGTCGGCACCAGCGACCCTGTCGTCGTCGTTCCACCGAAGACGGCACGCTGAAAGACGTGACCGGATCACTTGCGAACGGTCCGCGGGACCTGCGGCTCCTCATCAGCCTGACGCTCTGCGCCGCGGTGATCATAAGCCTCCTCACCGCCCCCGGCGAAGAAGGCCTCTGCGGCGCATATCTCGCCGTCCTGATGCTGGCGATCGCAGCGACCGACGCGCAACGCTACATCATTCCCAACGAGCTGACGGCCGCGGCCTTGGCTCTCGCCTTGCTGCGCGCTGCAGTGCTTCCGTCCGACGCCGGGGCCGGCGCCAGCGCCGTGCTCTGGGCAGGCATTCGTGCCGCTATCGCAGCGCTGCCACTCCTGCTCCTGATGCTGCTCTACCGGCGCTGGCGCGGCCGCGACGGGCTTGGGCTCGGCGACGTCAAGCTCGCCGCCGTCGCCGGCGCCTGGCTCGAACTAACTACGGTGGTCGCGGTAATAGAGCTGGCGGCGTTATCCGCCATCGCAGCCTATGCTGCCAATGCAGCACTGCAGAAGAAGCCGTTGCGCGCAACCGCTTACCTGCCGTTCGGCCTGTTCTTCGCGCCGGCGATCTGGATCGGCTGGATCGGCCAGGGCTTGATTAACCAATTCTGGCTGGCCGATCGGCTGGTGTTCTGGCCCGGCTAGAGCTTGATCCGGAAAAGTGTGGAGCGGTTTTCCGAAAAGATCATGCTCAAACAACAAGCTAAAGAGCGATGACGATTCATCCTAATCTCATCGCGCTTTAGCGCTCGCGGCTGGGTGCCCATTCCAAAGCCCGCAGACGCGCCTCGGCGATTTCTCCGCGCGTCATCTTGGTGGTAACGGCGTCGCGGATCCGGGCCCTCGCGTCGCGCGCCTGTGGCGGTGCGGCAGCGGTCGACAGGTTGAGCCATTTGGACGCTTCGATGATGTTTCGCGGCACGCCGAGCCCGCGATCATAAAGCAGCCCAAGGGAGTATTGTGCGAGGCTGTCACCCTGCTCGGCAGCCCGCCGGTACCACATCGCAGCTTCCGTATAGTTCTGCGGCACGCCACGGCCGGTCTCAAACATGTAGCCGAGATAGGACTGCGCGGCCGCGTTACCGCGCTCGGCCAGCGGAATGAAAGCACGCGAAGCCGTGACATAATTCTGCCGCTTGAAGGCGGCGACCCCTTGACCAAGCGATTGCGCATTTATCGGAGCAATCGACATTATTAGCAGTGCAGTCGCCGCGAGGCCGCATCTAGTGGCTAGCAACAAGCCAAGTGACCGCGGCCAATGGCCAGCGGGCTTTAGGTTCCGATCGCCTGTACCGACAGTCTCCATTCCACCGTTCCCCTGCATTCAACCACCAAACTAGTCCGGGGCTACGACAGAATCTATAGCGCGAGCATCAGCTCCGGAGTTGGAAACGTTGAATTTCCAGAACCTGGGACCGCCGGCGATATCGGCGAGCTTTTTCAATGGATTCGAGAAACCGTGGTCTGCATTGAGCTGACTTGCTGGATCCTGCTTCAGCTTTATTGTGGGTCCGAGATCATCCTCTTGGAGCGTTTGCATATGCCCTTCCCACATGCCTCACAGGCCCTGTCGCGCTTTACCGTGCTCGACCTGACCCGTGTCCGGTCCGGGCCCACTTGCGTGCGACAGCTCGCAGACTGGGGCGCCAACGTCATCAAGATCGACGCCCTCACTGAGGATGCCGGCGGCGAGCAGCCCGGTGGACCGAGGCATGGGGCGGACTTCCAGAATTTGCACCGCAACAAGCGGGCGATGACGCTCAATCTAAAGGACCCGAGGGGACTCGAGGTATTCAAGCGCCTCGCCGCCCAGGCCGACGTCGTGGTCGAAAATTTCCGTCCCGACGTGAAGAAGAAGCTCGGCATCGACTATGAGAGCCTGCGCGCGATCAACCCCCGCCTGGTCTATGGCAGCATCTCTGGCTTCGGCCAGGACGGCCCCTACCACAAGCGGCCGGGCTTCGATCAGATCGCGCAGGGCATGGGCGGGTTGATGTCGATCACGGGGGCCCCGGGCGGCGGTCCGATGCGGGTGGGTATTCCCGTCGCCGATCTCACCGCCGGGCTGTTCTGCGCCATCGGCATTCTCACCGCGCTGCTCGAGCGCGACGTCTCCGGCGAGGGCCAGTGGGTGCAGACCTCGCTGTTGCAGGCGCAGATCTTCATGCTCGATTTCCAGGCCGCACGCTGGCTGATGGAGAAGGAAGTCGCCAAGCAGGCCGGCAACAATCATCCGACCAGCATTCCGACGGGCGTATTCAGGACCTCCGACGGCTACATCAATATAGCCACCACCGGCGGGCGGATCTGGGAACGCTGCGCGCAGGCGATCGGCGCGCCTGAACTCGTCGCCAATCCGGACTACGCGACGGCGCCCGCGCGCTCAAAGAATCGCGATACGCTCAACGCCGAGATCGAGAAGCGCACGATGGCCAAGTCGACCGAAACCTGGGTCAGAGAGCTCAACGAGGCCGGCGTTCCCTGCGGGCCGATCTATTCGATCGACCAGATGTTCGAAGATGCACAGGTCAACCATCTCGGCATCGCGCAGGACGTGCCGAACGCGGAGAACCGTCATATCCGCCTGGTCGGCCAGCCCGTCACGCTGTCGCGCACGCCCAGCACGATGGTGGCGCGCCCGCCGGAAGTCGGCGAGCAGACAAGCGAGGTGCTCGCCGAATTCGGCTTCGATGCCGCCGAGATCACCAGGCTCAAGGACGCGAAGGTGGTGTAGGTTTTCCTCAGCCGGCACCTAGCCTGAGGCGGGGGTCGGCTGAGGCGTCCGTCGGATGCGGTTGAACAGTGAATCGATCAGCGGCCAGAACAGCAGCAGGATCGCCAGCGTCGTGATCGAGCCGACCAGCCCGTTCGACCAGAACACCCTGAGGTCGCCTCCGGCGCCGATCATCGACAGGCGGAAGGCGTCCTCGGCGCGGTTGCCGAGCACGAGCGCCAGCGTGAAGGGCGCCAGGGGAATACCGATCTTCTTGAACACGTAGCCGACGACGCCAAAGCCCAGCATCAGCCAGATGTCGAACATCGCATTCTGGATGGCGTAGGCGCCAATCGCGCAGGATACCACGATCATCGGCGCGACCGCAGCGAAGGGCACGCGCAAAATCGAAGCAAAGATCGGAACTGTGGTCAGCACCATCACGAGGCCGACGACATTGCCAAGATACATCGAGGCGATCAGGCCCCAGACGAAATCCTTGTGCTCAACGAACAACAACGGCCCCGGATTGAGGCCCCACACCATCAACCCGCCAAGCAGGATGGCCGCCGTTCCTGAACCGGGAATGCCGAGCGCGAGCATCGGCAGCAGCGCCGAGGTGCCGGAGGCGTGCGCGGCCGTTTCCGGCGCGAACACGCCCTCGATGCGCCCCTTGCCAAAGCTTCGGGGGTCCTTGGCGAAGCGCTTGGCAAGGTTGTAGCCCATGAAGGAAGCCGCGATCGCGCCGCCCGGCGTGATGCCGAGCCAGCAGCCGATGAAGGAGGAGCGAAGCAGCGTCACCCAGTATTTCGGCAGGTCCTTCCACACCGACAGCACGACGCGCAGTGAGATGCTCGCGGCGTGCCCGCGCAGCGCCAGCCGTTCTTCCATGGTCAGCAGGATCTCGCTGATGCCAAACAGCCCGATGACGGCGACGAGGAAGTTGATGCCGCGCAGCAGCTCGGCGGAGCCGAACGTCATCCGCAATTGGCCGGAGACCGTGTCCATGCCGATACCGGCGAGCAAAAGGCCGAGCGACATCGAGATGACGGTCTTGTGCTTGGCCTCGCGGCCGAGACCGACGAAGGAGCAGAAGGTCAGGAGGTAGACCGCGAAGAACTCAGGCGGGCCGAATTTGAGCGCGAAGGACGAGATCAGCGGTGCGAGAAAGGTGATCAGCAGCACCGCGACCAGCGAGCCGATGAAGGATGAGGTGAAGGCCGCGGTGAGTGCCTCGGCCGCCCTCCCCTGCTGCGCCATCGGGTAGCCGTCGAAGGTGGTCGCAACCGACCAGGCTTCGCCAGGGATATTGAACAGGATCGAGGTAATGGCGCCGCCGAACAGCGCGCCCCAATAGATGCAAGACAGCATCACGATGGCTGAGGTCGGATCCATCGTGAAGGTCAGCGGCAGCAGGATGGCGACGCCGTTGGGGCCGCCAAGGCCCGGCAGCACGCCGACGAAGATGCCGAGCACGAGCCCGACCATCATCAGGACCAGCGTTTTCCAGGTGAGCAGGACGGCAAAGCCGTGGACGAGGAGACTGAACGCTTCCATCGTTGGCCCGCCCTAGAAACCGAAGGCCGCTTCGAGCGGTCCCTTCGGCATGATGACGTCGAAGGCGATGTCGAAGGTGACGAACATGATCGCCGAGAACACAAGAGCGGTGAGCAGCGACTTCCACAACGCGATCTTGCCGATCAACCGCATGAAGCCCGCGATCAGAAGGAAGCTCGCTACGTAGAGGCCGAGGAATTGCGTCAACAGGCAGAACAGAAGCGTTGGCGCGAACACCGCCAAGACGCGGCGCACCTGCGCGCGGGTGACGAAAGGCTCGCTCGCCGCGCGCCGCACACCTAGCGCCGCGACGAGGCCATAGAGGCTTCCGCCGGCGAGGATGACGGACAGATAGAACGGGAAGTAACCAGGCTCGGGCCCGGTCGAATCCCAGGAAATGCCGGTCCGCCAGTTGTCGTAGCCGAGTGTGATCGCGAGTGCGAGCAGAAGCAGCGAGACGACGATCTCGATCGTTCGCGAACTGACGACGCTCGGCGAGTCGTCTTCAGGCGCGGTGGGATCGTCGACCACAATCTCGATATCGGTTTGAGACATCACTCTGCCTGATCAAGTTGCGTCGTCATCGGGCTCGCCGAAGCCGGGTCCCGGTGGCGGGGCATGCATCGAAGGTGGTCACTTCGCGACAAAGCCCGCTTCCATCATCAGCGATTTGTTCAGCGCGTCGTCCTCCTCGAGGAACTGTACCATGTCCTTGCCGGTGAGGAAGATCGGCTTGAGCGCCTGCTTCTCCATGTAGTCCTTGTACTCGGGAGTCTGCGTCACCTTCTGGAAGAGGTCGGCGTAGAAAGCCTGCTGCTCCGCCGTGACCTTGCCAGGCAAGAACATCGCGCGCAGCATCAGGTACTGAATGTCCAGCCCCTCCTCCTTGCAGGTCGGGATGTCGTGCCATGACTGCGTCTCCGTGACCTTGGTGGTGTAGGAGATGCGTTCCTTGTCGAATACGCAGAGCGCCCGCACCTGGCCTGCGCGCCAGACTTCGAGATTTTCGCTTGGGTTGTTGACGTTGGATTCGGTGTGGTTGCCGACGAGCTGGGTCGCGGCCTCGCCGCCCGATTTGTAGGGCAGATAGGAGAATTTCGCGCTGGTCTTCTGCTCGAGGAAGACGGTCAGCACGTGATCCTCGCGCTTGGAACCGGTACCACCCATCTTGAACGGGGAGCTTGCGGCCTTCGCCGCCTCGATGAACTCCTTCACCGATTTCGGTCCCGCAGCATTGTCCCACAGCACGAACTGGTCGAGCGCGATCACCGAGACCGGCGTCAGCTCGCGCCAGTTGAACGGGATCTTGGCAGACAGCGGCAGCATGTAGATCAGCGAATAGGCAATCAGCACCTTGTTCGGATCGCCCTCGCTGGACTTCATGTACATCAGGGCTTCGGCACCGGAGGCGCCACCCTTGAGCGACACCACCATCGGCTGCTTCATCAGATTGTTCTTCTGGATCGCGGCCTGCATCATCCGCGCCATCTGGTCGGAGGCGCCGCCCGCGCCGGCTGCGACCACGATCTCGACCGGCTTGGTCGGCTCCCAGCCGGCGAAGGCCGGCGCACTCAACAACAGGGCCGCCGCAGCTCCGACGGCCTTCACTGGAAATCGCACGAGTTTCGTCCCCTGTTTCTTTTTGGCTTTGTAATGCCGGGAATTATCGGCGCATTGTGCGGAGGAATGCTGACGAGTTCAAGCAGGCGGGCATTCAGCCGCATATGACTTTCGGCTGAGGAAGGCGCGAGGGGGCGCCCTACTTGCCCTTCCAGTTCGGCGTGCGCTTGTTGAGGAAGGCATCCATGCCTTCACGAAAATCTTCGCTCATATAGGCCTTGAGGATCAGGTCCTCGCCCTCCTCGCGCGACAGCGTGCGGCGGATGCGGCGCACCGCCTCCTTGGTCGCCTCCAGCGTGAGCGGCGCGTGGCTTGCGACGAGCCTGGCAGTCTCGTCGGCGCGGCGCTGAAGCGTCTCGACGTCAGGCACGACCTCGTTGAGCAGGCCGAGCGCCAGGGCCTCCGGTGCCTCGACGAGGCGCGCCTTGAAGATCAGGTCCTTGGTGCGGGCCGGTCCCACCAGCGAGACGACGCGGCTGATGTTCGACATCGACAGGCAGTTGCCGAGCGTGCGCGCAATCGGAAAGCCGATGCGCGTGGATTCCGTGCCGATGCGGATATCGCAGCAGGCCGCAATGCCGGCACCGCCACCGGTGCAGGCCCCCGCGATCGCCGCGATGACTGGGACGCGGCATTGCTCGAGCGTGCCGAGCACGCGATCGATCCGCGCCTCGTAGTCGAGCGCGTCCTGCGCGGTCTTGAAGGCGCGGAACTGCGAGATGTCGGTGCCCGAGGCGAACGCCTTGTCGCCGGCGCCGGTCAGGATCAGCGCCTTGATCGAACGATCTGCATTGATGGCCTGGCAGATCTCCGCCATGCGCTCATACATGGCGAAGGTCAGCGCGTTGCGCGCCTGCGGGCGATTGAAGGTGATGCGCGCAATGCCGTCCGTGACGGAATAGAGCAGGTCTTCGGTCACGGGTGCGTTCATCGCGCGCTCTCTTTCTTCACTTCAGTCAAGTTGGTTCAGGCGACTTGAGCCTTGGTCATCGGCACCACGTCGCGTCCCTTGAGGACGTCCATGGCCGCCAGCACGCCGCCGCTCCGATGCGGGACCTGTGCAAGATCCAAGCCCATCTCGACGCCGGACAGCGTGCCCATCAGCATCAGGTCGTTGAAATGGCCGATATGGCCGATCCGGAATACCTTGCCCTTGACCTTGTTCAACCCGGTGCCGAGCGACATGTCGAAGTTCTCGAGCACCACTTTGCGGAAATTGTCGGCGTCATGGCCCTCGGGCATGCGCACGCCCGTGAGCGCCGGCGAATGCGCGTTGGGATCGGCGCACTGCGTCTCCAGACCCCAGACCTTGATCGCCGCGCGCGTCGCGGCGCTGTGGCGCTTGTGGCGGATCCAGACGTTCTCGAGCCCCTCCTCTTCCAGCATCTTGACCGCCTCGCGCAGGCCGAAGAGCAGGTTGGTCGCGGGCGTATACGGGAAGGTGCCGGCCTTGTTGAAGGCGATGACCTCCTGCCAGTCCCAATAGGAGCGCATGCCGGGATTGCTTTTCGCTACGGCCAGCGCCTTTTCGGAGACAGCGTTGAAGCCAAGGCCCGGTGGCAGCATCAGGCCCTTCTGGGAGCCTGCGACCGAGACGTCGACGCCCCAGGCGTCGTGTTCATACTCCATCGAGCCGAGGCCCGAGATGGTATCGACCATCAGCAATGCCGGATGCTTCACGCGGTCGAGGATCTTGCGCACCTCCGAGGGCGGCGTCACGCAGCCGGTCGAGGTCTCGTTATGCACGACGCAGACTGCCTTGATCTTGTGCTGTTTGTCGGCGGACAGGCGCTGTTCGATCTCGGCCAGATCGGCGCCATGGCGCCAGTCGCCCGGGATGAAGTCGACGTCGAGCTTGAATTTGTCGGCGATGCCGCGCCACAGCACGGCGAACTGGCCGGTCTCGCACATCAAAACCTTGTCGCCGGGCGAGAGCACATTGACCATCGCCGCTTCCCAGGCGCCGGTTCCCGACGAGGGATAGATGATCACGGGCTGCTTGGTGCGAAAAACCCGCTGCATCGCGGCCAGGACGGCAAAACCGATCTCGGCGAACTCCGGGCCCCGGTGGTCCAGCGTCGGCATATCCATCGCCCGCAACACCCGGTCGGGCACGTTGGTCGGTCCTGGAATTTGAAGAAAATGCCTTCCAGTGTGCACGGTCATGGGCGTCCTTCCCGGTCTTTAGAGTCTGCCTTGGAGGTCCTCGGCGAGCCGCTCGCATATCACTATTCGCCCGGCTTGTCCCCCGCCTGCGGAGGCCCGTCAATGCGCAAGAAGCAGGGCTCGCCTTGCCAAGCCGGCGGACCCTAGGCAAGACGTCCCGGTGAAGACAGCGAGAGCGGACCCATGACGGCTGAGGCGGCCGAAAAAACCAGAAAATCGGCCCAAAACGGTGGCTTGGCCGCGCGCCTGGCCCGCGAAATCACGGGCGATGTCCTGTTCGATGCCTTCAGCCGCGGCCGCTACGCGACGGATGCGTCCTTCTACCAGATCATGCCCTTGGGCGTCGTTGTGCCACGCAGCATGGACGAGGCGCTGCGGGCGCTGGCCATTGCCCGCAACGAGGGCCTGAAGGTCACCCCACGCGGCGGCGGCACCTCGCAATGCGGCCAGACCATCAATGACGGCCTCGTTGTCGACGTGTCGAAACACCTGAACCGGATCCTCTCGCTCGACGTCGAGAACCGCACTTGCGTGGTCGAGCCCGGTATCGTGCTCGACGATCTCAACCGCCAGCTCAAAAAGCACGGCCTGTGGTTCCCGGTCGACGTCTCGACGGCGTCACGTGCCACTATTGGCGGCATGGCCGGTAACAATTCCTGCGGTGGCCGCTCGCTACGCTACGGCACCATGCGGGACAACACGCTGTCGATGGAAGCCGCGCTTGCAGATGGCACGATAGCTGACTTCGGCGAGGTCCGGCGCGACCTCAGCGGCGTGAGGGCCGGCGACGATGCGCTGGCGCTGTTCCGCGACATGCTCGATCTCGGCGCGCGTGAGGCCGACGAGATCGCGGACAGGTTTCCCAAGGTGCAGCGCCGCGTCGGCGGCTACAACCTCGATGCGCTCACGCCGCGCAACGCGCCGAACAACATGGCGCATCTGCTCGTCGGCTCCGAAGGCACCCTCGCCTTCACCACCAAGGTCGAGCTGAAACTGTGGCCGGTGATCCGCAACAAGGCGCTCGGCGTCTGCCATTTCGGCAGCTTCTACGAGGCGATGGACGCCGCCCAGCATCTGGTCAAGCTCAAGCCGATCGCGGTCGAGCTCGTCGACCGCACCATGATCGCGCTCGGTCGCGACATCGCGATGTTTCGCCCCATCATCGGGGCCGCCATCAAGGGCGATCCCGATGCGGTACTGGTGGTGGAGTTCGCCGAAGAGGACCAGGCGACCAATCTGCAGCGCCTGAAGCAGCTCGCCGAGCTGATGGGCGATCTCGGATTCGGCTGGACGAACGACAAACGCAAATGGGGCGGCGTGATTGATATCACCGAGCCTGCTTTGCAGAGCGGCATCGCCGATTTCCGCGCCGCCGGCCTCAACGTCATGATGTCGATGAAGCAGGAGGGCAAGCCGGTCTCCTTCGTCGAGGACTGTGCCGTGCCGCTGCCGCACCTCGCCGACTACACCGCGCGGCTGAACGAGGTTTTTGCCAGGCACGGCACCAGCGGCACGATGTACGCGCACGCCTCCGAAGGCTGCCTGCACGTGCGCCCCGTCCTGAACCTGAAGCTGGAGAAGGACGTCAAGGCGATGCGCGCCATCGCGGAAGAAGCCTTCGCCATGGTGCGCGAGTACAAGGGCTCGCATTCCGGTGAGCATGGCGACGGCATCGTGCGCTCGGAATTTCACGCGAGCATGTTCGGCGAGCGTCTCGTCGCGGATTTCAAGGAGGTGAAACAGCGGTTCGATCCCGACAACGTCCTCAATCCCGGCAAGATCGTCGATGCACCGAAGATGGACGACCGCTCGCTGTTCCGCTACCGGCCGGACTATCGCGTCACTGAATTGAAAACAAAGCTCGACTGGTCCGCTTACCCCGGCGCGGGCGGCGGTTTTCAGGGCGCGGTCGAGATGTGCAACAACAATGGCGCCTGCCGGAAACTCGAGGGCGGTGTGATGTGCCCATCCTATCGTGCAACGCGCAACGAGAAGGACGTCACCCGCGGCCGCGCCAACACGCTGCGGCAGGCGATTTCCGGCCAGCTCGGCCCTGATGCGCTTTCCTCCGACGAGATGATGGAGACGCTGAAACTCTGCGTCTCCTGCAAGGCCTGCCGCCATGAATGCCCGACCGGCGTCGACATGGCCAAGATGAAGATCGAGGTGCTGGCAGCGCGCGTCGCTTCTCACGGTTTGACGCTGCGCGATAGGTTGGTCGGCTATTTGCCGCGCTATGCGGGTATCGCCTCGCGCTTCGCGCCGCTTGCGAACCTGCGCAACCGCAGCGCTTTGCTGCGAAAGTTGCTCGAGCGCTTTGCCGGCATCAGCGCGCGCCGCGCCTTGCCCGCCTTCCGCAGCGATGTGTTTGCGCCGCCCGCGGAGGCGATCGGACCTGTGGATGGCCGCGAGGTCGTGCTGTTCACCGACACGTTCAACCGGATCTACGAACGCGAAAATCTGGACGCAGCGCTGCGAGTGCTCGTCGCAGGCGGCTATCGCGTGCATCTGCCAAAGCCCGTCAGCGGCGCCCGGCCGCTCTGCTGCGGCCGGACGTTCCTGTCCGCGGGTCTCGTCGAGGAAGCGAAGGCCGAGCTCGACCGTCTGGTTGCGAGCTTCGCCCCGTTTGCCGCGCGGGGCGTGTCGATCGTCGGCCTCGAGCCGAGCTGCCTCTTGACGCTGCGCGACGAGCTGTTGTCGCTGCGCAAGGACGATGACGCCAAGGCGGTCGGCGCCCACGCCCTCACCTTCGAGGAGTTTCTGGTGCGCGAGGCGGAAGCCGGTCGCCTGCAACTGCCGCTCGGCGCGATCGCCGAGAAGGCACTCGTACACGGCCATTGCCACCAAAAATCCTTTGGCGCCTTCAAGCCGGTCGAGCAGGTCCTGCGCCTCGTTCCCGGCCTGAAGGTCGAGACCATCGAGTCGAGCTGCTGCGGCATGGCTGGCGCCTTCGGCTACGGCGCGGACACCTACGATGCCTCGATCGAGATGGCCGAGTTGTCGCTGCTGCCGGCCGTGCGCGGTGCGGACCAGGCGACGCTGGTGGTCGCCGACGGCACCTCATGCCGGCATCAGATCCACGACGGCAGTGCGCGCGACGCCCTGCATGTCGCGCGCGTGCTCGCCATGAGCCTCGATCGCGCCAAGGCCCATCCAACGACCTCATCACACAAGGACATTCCAAATGGCTGAACTCACCCTCGACACCGCCCGCAAGATCCTCGATGCCGCCTTCGCGAAGGCAACCGAGCTGAAGCTGAAGCCGCTCGTCGTCACCATCCTGGATGCGCGCGGCGTCCTCAAGCTCGCGGCTGCCCAGGACGGCACCAGCCTGATGCGCGCGGAGATCGCCCACGGCAAGGCCTATGGCGCGCTCGCGATGGGGATGGGCTCGCGCGCCCTGTACCAGCGCGCCCAGGAGCAGGCCTATTTCATCGACGCCGTGAACACCATCGCCAAGGGGGCGCTGGTGCCGGTGCCCGGCGGCGTGCTGATCCAGGACGGCACCACCCTGCTCGGTGCCGTCGGCGTCTCCGGCGACACCTCGGACAATGACGAAGCTTGCGCCGTCGCCGGCATCCAGGCGGCCGGGTTGAAGGCGAACGCAGGCTGAGACTGCCCGGCGGGCAAACACCCTAGCCCGGATGGAGCGAAGCGTAATCCGGGAAGGTCCCACCGGCTGGCGAGATACCCCGGATTGCGCTTCGCTCCATCCGGACTACCAGACTTGCCGAGTGTTCAGGGACGGCCAAACAAAAACTCGAAAACAACCCCATGCAAAGTAGCCGAGGGCTCCGGCTCACCCTGCTGATTTTACGAAATCGATTGACACGTCGGGCAAATCAGGGGTAAAACGTCACCATCGGAAAATCCGTAGTACTTGGCACCGTCACCCTGAGGTGGCCGCTTCTTCAGCGGCCCTCGAAGGGCGACTGCCCCGCTCTCGCCGCGAGGACGTCGCATCCACTCGCCTATTGAGTTCGAAACCGCGTTCGCAAACAACGCGCGGTAACGCATCGTGACAACCCCACCGTCACGATAATTATCGTGTCTCACTTCAGGGGTGCAGTCCAGCACTGTCACCGTAACTCCTGTTGTCGCTTCGCGACCTCAGACTATCGCATCCAAGCAGGCTTGGCTCCCAACCGGCCGCTCCACCCCCAATCGCGAAACATTTCTTGAAATGATGTCAGGTCAAACTCTTCGTCCGGCCGGGGCTCGTCGAGTACCGAGCAACCGTAGCCAGCATCCAGCAATTCCTGAACATGGCCGCGAATTTCGTCGTCAGCGCGAAACAAGAGCATTCCGTTAGGGGCTCCAACATCTGCAATTCGCGCAACCGTAACGACGGCTTGACCGCTCGGCAGCACGAGCCGAAACCCTAGCTCGGCCCGCAAGCCGAGCGCAGAGCATGCTCGCCAAACCCTAGCCGCTAGCTGACTCACGGTAGTACGTCCACAATTGGAATATGATCAACGGGGCCGACGTGAGCATGATGCTGTTGGGAGTGTGGTCCGCCCCTCGCATGGGCCTCCGGCCCTCGAACTTTAGCCTTCGGGAAGGGGTCAACTAGTTCCCGGTTCAGATCCTTGTACGCTTGCATATCTGCGGATGTCATACCGAGACGTTGTCCATTTTTGCGATATCTACGAGAGCTTGCTTTTCGCCGCAAGGACGTCGCCATGCGCGGATGCATCCGGGCCGTTCATCCTTCGAGGCTCCCGGCGCAGTGCGGACGCACTGCGCCGCTCGTACCTCCAGCGACAATGGCTTCGCCATTGCGCGGGGATGACGGAACTCACAGCGCGATCACGTCATTTCTTCCATCACCGTCCGGTCCAGGACGGCTTGCGCTTTTCGCTGAACGCTTTGAGACCTTCCTTGGCGTCCTCGGTCATCGCGAGCAGTGCGATCTGGCTCTCGGTGTAGGCGATGCTCTCGTCGAACGACATCGAGGCGATGGCGCGCATGGCGTACTTGCCGCGGCGGATCGCGGTCGGCGACTTGTCGACGATACGGCCGATCAACCAGTCGACCTTGGCGTCGAGCTCGGCCGCAGGCACCACGTGGTTGAGCAGCCCCGCCGCTTGCGCTGCCCTGGCATCGAACGGTTCGCCCGTCAGCGCCCATTCGTTGACGAGCCGCGGCGGCGCGATGTTCTGCAACAGGCTCAGCACCTGCATCGGAAACACGCCGACCTTCACCTCGGGCAGGCCGAAAATGACGTGATCGGCGGCGATCGCCATGTCGGTCATGCACAACAGGCCCATGCCGCCGGCCATGCAGACGCCACCGACGCGCGCGATCGCAGGTTTCGTCGCATCCTGCGACAGGCGCAACAGATCGGCGTAGTCGACGTTGGGCCTGGAAAAATCCATCGCGAAGGCGGCGCCGGAATTCTGCAAGTCGGCGCCGGCACAAAAAGCCTTGTCGCCCGCGCCCGTCAGCACGATGACGCGGACATCCTTGTCGTCATGCGCATCGCGATAGCCCTTGGCGATGCCGGCGATCACGTCGCCATTGAGCGCATTGCGCTTCTCCGGCCGGTTGATGGTGATCCAGAACGCCTGCCCGCGCTTCTCGGTGATGACGCTTGTGTTGTCGGTCATGGCACGCTCGCTTGTTGGCTTCCGCTTGCAAGCCATTTGCGGCAGGTCGGACGACGGGCGCAAGCGCAATCTACGACATCGCGCCGCTTTGGCGCCTCGACACAACTTTGCGCCGCGATGGAGGCAGGAGCGCGCGCCTCAGGCGGTGACGGCCTTCTTCAACCAGACCTTGTTGTCATGGAACGGCGCGCCACCGATCGGCGCGATCGTGTCCGCACCGGTCAGCACGTTGATGCCGCGGCCGCCGATGTGATTTTTGTTCGGATGGACGGATTCCGCGATCAGCACGCCGCGCTGCACGCCGTCGAACAGCGTGGCTATCAGCGTCGTCTGGCCGCGGGTGTTGCCGAGCGTTACGGCATCGCCCTCGACGATGTCGAGCGATGCCGCATCCAGGGGATGGACCATCACGCTCGGCTTGCCTTCGCGAGCCTGCGAGGACGGCGTCTCGTTGAAGGTCGTGTTGAGGAAGCTGCGCGCGGGGCTCGTCGCAAGCCGGAACGGATGGTCCCGGTCGGCCTCTTCGATCACGGCCCAATGATCCGGCAGCGATGGCATCTTGTCGAAATCGCCCATCATCAGGCCGAATGGCGGATGCGCCCAGTCGGCCTTGAAGTGGAACTTCTTGTCGGCGTGCCCAAAACCGTCAAGAAAGTGCGAGGTACGGAAATCCGGCTGGAGATCGCGCCAGATATCCGCCTCGAGCGCCTCGACATCGCCGTGGCCGCTCAGCTTCAACGTCGCGTCGATCAGTTCGCGCGACGACATCTCGAAACCCCGATGGTTGGCGCCGAGCCGCGGCGCCAATGCCTGCAGCACCTCGTGGTTGGAGCGGCACTCACCGGGCGGGTCGATCAGCTTAGGGCCCACCGAGATATGCTGATGGCCGCCGCCGTAATAGAGGTCGTCGTGCTCCATGAACATGGTCGCCGGCAGCACGATATCGGCCATCTGCGCCGTCTCGGTCATGAACTGCTCATGCACCGCCACGAACAGATCCTCGCGCGCAAAGCCCTGGCGCACCAGCACCTGCTCAGGCGCGACCGTCACCGGGTTGGTGTTCTGGATCAGCATTGCCTTAACCGGACCCTTGCCCTGCAATGCCTCGGCATCACCGGTCAGGATGCGGCCGATCTGGGACTGGTCGAGCGCGCGCGTATCGCGATCGATCGCGTCATGGCCTTCGATGATGGATTCGTCGAAGTGCCACAGCGCGTAATTGTTGAAGAAGGCACCGCCCCCTTCATATTGCCAGGCGCCGGTCACCGCGGGAATGCAGGCCGCGGCATGCATCTGGGCCGCGCCGTTGCGGCTGCGGCTGAAGCCATAGCCAAGGCGGAAGAAGGTCCGCTTGGTCTCGCCAACCGCCTTCGCAAAGGCCTCGATCTCGGCGACCGGAACGCCGCAGATCGCGGATGCCCATTGCGGCGTGCGCGTCTTCAGATGCGCTTCGAGCTCACCGGGACAATCGGTGTACTTGTCCATATAGGCGCGGTCGGCATAGCCATCGCGGAACAGGACATGCATGACGCCGCAGGCGAACGCGCCATCGGTGCCGGGACGCAGGATGATCTTGATGTCAGCCTGCTTCATGGTGTCGTTGTTGTAGATGTCGACCGCGGCGATCTTCGCACCGCGCTCCTTGCGGGCGCGGGAGGCATGCGTCATCACGTTGACCTGCGTGTTGACCGGGTTGGTGCCCCAGATCACGACGAGGTCGGAGACACCCATCTCGCGCGGATCGACGCCCGCGATCTTGCCGGCGCCCACCGCGAAGCCGACGCGCGCGACGTTGGCGCAGATCGTCGAATAGAAGCGGGAATATTTCTTCACATGCGTGAGGCGGTTGAGGCCGTCGCGCATCACCAGTCCCATCGTGCCGGCGTAGTAATACGGCCAGACCGCCTCGGCGCCGAACTCGCGCTCGACCGCATTGAAGCGATGCCCGATCTCGTCCAGCGCCTCGTCCCAGGAGATCCGCGCAAACTGGCCCGATCCCTTCGGCCCCGTACGGCGCATCGGATACATCACCCGCTCGGGGTGATGGATGCGCTCGGCATAGCGCGCAACCTTGGCGCAGACGACGCCCGCCGTATAGGTCTGCTGTTTCGAGCCGCGGACGCGACCGATGCTCCGGCCTTCGATGACTTCGACGTCGAGCGCGCAGGCCGACGGGCAGTCATGGGGACAGGTGGAGTGACGGATCGCGATCTTGGCGTGCTGGTTCATGGGCAACTTCGTAACACCAAAGCACCGGCCAGCCGAGCGCATTTATCCGGGAATGCCCATGCAAATTGCTGGGGCCGACGCGGCCTGTTCCCGGCCCGGCCACGCGGGAAACCGCGCGATATTCCCGTATCGCTCGACTTTGTGAGGCGTCGACAGCGGGCTTGGCCGGTCGCTACAGTGCACGCCAACAAGAACGACATCAGGGAGGCGGGCATGACAGGCCCAAGATTCGTGCTGGCATTGGCTACCGGCCTGCTGACCCTATTCTCTGCGCCCCGCGGCTTCGCGCAGGACTATCCCACGCATGCGGTCCGGATCATCGTCCCCTTCGGCGCCGGAGGACCCGCGGATGTTGCAGCGCGGCTTATCGGAAACGTGCTGCAGGAAAGTTTTGGCCAGCCCTTCGTGATCGAGAACCGCACCGGCGCCGGCGGCGTCATCGGCACACTGGAGGCCGCGAAGTCGCCGGCCGACGGCTACACGCTTCTGATGATGTCCAACACCCAGACCGCTAACGAATCGCTGCTGACGCCTGCGCAGCGCAAATACGATCTGATGCGCGACCTCGCACCGATCGCGCCGGTGAACTATTCCGATCTGGTCATCGTGGTTCATCCGAGCGTAGAGGCGAAGTCGCTCCCAGAGTTCATCGCGCTTGCCAAGTCGCAGCCGGGCAAGCTGAACTATGCGTCATCGGGACAGGGCACGCCCTATCACATGGCGGGCGAGCTGTTCAAAGCCATGGCCGGCATCGACGTCGTGCATGTCCCCTATCGCAACAGTGGCGAGGCGCGCAGCGGTGTGATCGGCGGACAGGTGCAGATGATGATCGACGCGGTCCCGGCGATGGCTCCCAACGTCACGGAGAACCAGGTGCGTGCGCTCGCGACCACCGGCAAGGAGCGCTCCGCAGTGCTGCCGAACGTTCCCACCGCAGGCGAAGCCGGCGTACCCGGCTATGAAGCAACCATCTGGCTCGGCCTGATGGC
>NZ_JBBIAR010000086.1:0-38302 GCF_054185165.1 Bradyrhizobium sp. UFLA05-109
ACAGACCAACCTACAGGGGGTCAATTTTGGACGCCGATCCCCCGGCTTAGGGGGGCAATATTGCAGGCCGAATGACACTCGCCCCCCTCCTCTTCGATGTTCACATTGCGAGGCCGCCATCGTGGAGCTGCGGAATAGTGAAGTGAAAGGCCGCGCCTTGCGGAAGGTTTGCCTCCGCCCAAATCCGTCCTCCGTGTCCTTCGATGATCGAGCGGCAGATCGATAGTCCCATTCCCATTCCGCTCGACTTGGTCGTGTAGAATGGATCGAAGAGTCGCTCGAGCTGCTCCGGGCCGATGCCCCTCCCCGAATCTCGCACGGATACGAGTACGCAGCTTGAACCGTTCAACGACGAGCTGATCAGCAGTTCGCGCCGAACTTGCCTGACCTCATCCAGGGCATGTACGGCATTGACGATCAAGTTCAGCATCACTTGCTGCACTTGGGTGCGATCGGCCTCAACAAGAGGCAAGCCTTCGGCAAGCTGCGTCCGCACGGAGATGTGGCTCTTTGTTGCCTCACCACGCGTGAGCTCGACCACCTCGGCGATTGCTCCGTTAATCTCCAAGCGCTCCTTCCGCAGCGGCGCCTTTTTGACAAGCTCACGGGTTCGGTCGACGACATTGCCCACCCGACGCCCATCCTTGGCGATCCTTTCGAGTAGCTGATGAACTTCCTCCAAATTCGGTGGCTGACGGGCGAGCCAGCGCAGCGCCGCTTCGGCGTTGCCGATCGTTGCAGTGATCGGCTGATTGACCTCATGGGCGATCGACGCCGTAAGCTGGCCCATAGTCGCGATACGACTCGCGTGAGCCAGCTCCATCTGCGTTTCGCGGTAGCGCCGCTCGCTTTCACGTGCTTCGGCTTCCGCCCGTTTACGTTCACTCAGGTCCAGAACAAAAGCCACGCCTCGATTCCCGGCTTCTTCGAAGCTTGTGGACCCGACCAGCACCGGCACGCGACTGCCGTCCTTCCGCAAATACTCCTTCTCGTACGGTTGCGCGATGCCCGTCGTCTTCACCTCTTCGACCACCTGTGCGTTGCGGTTGCGCCATTCGGGCGCCGTCAGCTCCGTCCAGCGCATGCGACCGGATGCGAGATCCTCACGGTCGTATCCCACGATACTGAGAAAGGCATCATTGGCTTCGAGGATATGGCCGTCGAGATCCCAGATGATGATCCCAATAATGTTGGCGTCGACCAGGCGACGAATCCGTGCTTCGCGCTCCCTAAGGTCGCTATAAAGATGCGTGTTCTCCAGCGAGATCGCGAGTTGAGATGCCAGCAACCCAAGCATTTCAGTTCGATCAGGCGTGAACGCGTCCGCAGTCAATGTGTTCTCGAGATAGAGTACCCCGGCCAGAGCCGTTTGTCGCACGAGCGGAAGGCAAAAGATCGAGCGAGGTCGTCGACGCTGGAGATACTCGTCACCTGCGAATGGGTTCGGCCGCGTGGCGTCATCGACGATGACCGTTTCGCGCGTGCGAACGACATAGCGAATAAGGGAATTGGGAATATCGTTGCCGGAGAGCGGCGCTCGGCAGAGGACAATTTCGCCGCCGCTGACCTCAGCCATTGCTTCGACACGATAGTCATTCTTCTGGGGCAAGATCAGCAAGCCTCGATCCGCTCCCGCGTTCTCCAGCGAGACGTTCATCAGCCGCTCTATCAGCTTCGGCAGTTCAATTTCACTGGACACAGCCTGAGAGGCCTTTACGAGTGTGGCAACATCCAGTTTCTGAATGACGGCCGCCATCGTGTCGGTTTGCCGATACCCTTCACCGGCGGCAAGGCCAGGGTGCCGCGATTCCAGTTGCCTCACCTTGCCGTCTGCCCCCCAAAGCGCATAACACGCACGTGCGTTGCGCAAATGCGCGTAACCGTTGGTTTCAAGTTCGACAGCAAGATAAAACTGGCCGGCGAGCTCGCTGGCCATAGCTTCATTTTGGATCAGACCATTTTCGCGCGCCGAGCGAATCGCCACTTCGTAGAGACGCATCGCGTCCATATTTCGCCCGTCGATGCGCGCGATCTCTGCCGAAACCAGCGAGTATCGATTGTAATAATTTTCTGGACAATTGTCGGCCCACAGCTCGAGCTTCTGCAGTTTCTCGTCAAGCAATCTACGATATTGCTCCTGCTGCAGCGCCGAAGCAGTCGGGTACAGTCCCGCTAGTGTAAGCGCGTGACAGAAATGATAGGTCGCCTCAATGGGCATCGCCATCGCGGCGCCGAGCACAGGCTCTGCTTCCGCGGCGGCCTTTAGTGCGTCCTCGTACTCACCATAGATGACGGCGAGGATCTGCTTCATGATATGATAGAAGACGATGCCGCAGCCAAAGGCCGCCTTGACGATGGTGGCAAAGCAGGCTGCTTCGTCGAATGTGCCGTCCTCGAAGCTCAGGGGAGCTTTCGTCCGCCCCTGGAGGCTTCCGATAAATTGCTGCTCCAGCCGGATCGTTTCAAAAACGGCATCGTTGTGGCTCTGCTTTGCAAACGTTGCGTACCTGCTCGCTGATGTCAGCACATCTTCAAGACCGTCTCCCTTTTCGATCAGCTGCCACACGGTCTCGAAAGCGAGGAAACCGGCATAGACGAGGTCCCCCACTTCGAGACAAGCCTCAAAGGCCTGTTCGAGAATTGGCAGTCCTGTGGCGAAATGTCTTCGCCAGAAATTGACGTGATCGCCATGCAGATGAAGCAGCGTGCCCCGCAGTCGCAAGTTCTTGAATCGTTCGTTCAGCCGTAGCGACATTTCCGAGAATTGATAAGCCGAGCCGATATCGCCCTTTAGAGACACCAGCCAGACGGCAAAAACACCGTAAACATAGCTCGACTGCTCCGTGTTCCCGTCTCTGATGGAACGATTGACCCCTTCAAGAGCCACCAACGGAAACAGCGGCGGCCGAGCGATATAGGCGCATGGTGTTGCATCAACGAGGAGCTCGATGATTGTCCGGCTGACGGGGTCCACCGCAACGGCCGCATCGAGAAGCGCGCCAACTGGGCGCCCGGCCAGATTGACGGGAAGGTTGCGGAATTGCTCTTCAACAGCTGCCTTGATGTCCTGATCGCCATCAGGAAACGTCACGCCAAACGAGCCCAGCGCATTTAGCGCGACAGCAAGTCCCTGGTCATATTTGCCCGCCACTTGATATAGCTTGATACGCAGGCTGTGAACTTTCGCTCGATCCAGGTTTGACAACGCCCTACCTAGAATCATGTCGAAGAGCGCGTCCGCCGCCTCGAAGTAGCCTGCCAGATATTCGCATTCCGAAAGCAGCAGATAGAGTTCGAATGTTTTCTCGTAGCGACGAGTCCAGGCATTCTCAGATGAAAGCTTCGTTGCTTGCATAAGATAGTTGCGAGCGGAGGCATAGGCGGTCGAACTCTTTGCGCGCTTTCCTGCCAACACGTTCAACGCGGCGACCTGCTCGCGCTCGTCATAGGCCTCGATGAGGGCCGCACCGCGATTGAGATGATTCACTATGTCGAAGATTGTATCTTCAAGCTCGCCGGGCGCAGTCCTGGCCGCGAGCACTCGGCCAATGCGAAGATGGGCTGCTGCGCGCTCGGACTCTGGAATGAGCGCATAGGAGGCTTCGTGTACGCGGTCATGGATGAATTTGTAGGCGCCGTCCACTTTGAAGATGAGGCCCGCCAGAACCGCCTCCCGGAGTGTCGCGTGAATTTTCTCTTCGAATTCCCCGTGGACCACCATCATTGTCGCAATCTCGGCGACGTTACCGAGGCAGGCAAGCTGCCCCAACGCGTTTCGCGTCGTATCCGACAAGCGACGGAGCTTGACTGCCATGAGGTCGAGGACGTTGTCTGAGAAGCCCTTTGCACTAATGCGTGACACATCCCAGACCCACCGCTCCCTGGTGTGGTCAAATTGAAGAAGCCCCTCCTCTCCGAGAACTATGAGGAATTGGATTGCAAAGAACGGATTGCCTTCCGTCTTTTTGTGGATGAGCCGCGCGAGCGGCTGCGCGCCCACTTCGCCGCAATGCAACGACTCCGCGATCATCTGCTCGATCGCGTCCTGCTTGAGCGGTTCGAGCGCCGTCTCCTGCACCCTTCCGCCGGCGGCGCGGATCGCCCCCAGGATTCGTTTGAACGGATGGGAGGGGCCGACTTCGTTGTGACGATAAGCCCCTACCAGCAACAGATGACGAACCTCGGGGTGTGTGGCGAGATGTTCCAGCATCTCCAGCGTTGCCGTATCCAGCCACTGCAAATCGTCTAGGAACAGCGCCAGGGGATGCTCTGGTCGAGCGAATACGCCGACGAAGCGGCGGAATACCCGCTGAAACCGATTATGATCTTCCTGCGGCGGGAGTTCGGGAACGGGAGGCTGCTCTCCCATGATCAGGGCTAGTTCCGGGATCAGTTTGATCATGAGCTGGCCATTGAAGCCGAGCGCATCGAGCAGGAGCGATCGCCAGAGGGATATCTCCTCGTCATTCTTGCTCAGGAGCTGTCGCACAAGCGACTGGAACGCTTGAGCCAGAGTTGCGTAAGGGATATCGCGCTTGTACTGATCGAACTTGCCACTGGCGAAAAAGCCGCGCGGCGGCACGAGAGCCTTGTGCAGTTCGTTTACGACTGAGGATTTGCCGATACCCGCGTAGCCGGAGATCAACGCGACTTCCGTCGTCCCCCCGGTAACGACCCGATCAAAGGCAGCGAAAAGATTATCGACCTCCGCTTCGCGGCCATACAGCTTTTCCGGAATCATCAACCGGTCCGACGCGTCATGGGCGCCCAGCGGAAACGAGTCGATCCGGCCATGAGCGTCCCATCCGGAGAGACAACGATGCAAATCGGACTCGACGCCTGCTGCAGTCTGGTAACGGCTCTCCGCATCCTTAGAGAGGAGCTTCAATACGATTGCCGCGACGGGGGGCGGGATCGCGTCTACTCGCTCGTTGGGCGGCAGCGGATACCGGGCGATGTGACAATGAACCCATTCCATCGGGTCGATGGCCGAGAATGGAAGCGATCCCGTGAGCATCTGGTAGAAGGTCACACCGAGAGAGTAGAGATCACTGCGGGCATCGATGGATCGATTCATTCGTCCAGTCTGTTCGGGTGACATGTATGGCAGGGTTCCGGCAATCACCTCCGGCGGACCAGGACTTTGATGCTCACGCGGCAAGCGGGTTGCAATGCCGAAACCGGTGAGCTTGACTTCTCCGGTCGTGCGATTCACGAGAATGTTGGTCGGCTTTAGGTCCTTGTGGATGAGGCCGCGCCGGTGGACGTTGCCTACTGCTCCAGCGATACCTATCGCGAGGTGCAGGAAGCTTTCGACCTCCATTGGCGCGCCAATCAAGTTTTCGAGCGGCTCCCCTCCTGGGTCCTCGAGAAGCAATACGGTCCGACCGCCTTCATGAAGGAGGTCTAACGGACGCACCGCCCACGCGCGATCCAGTTCGTCCTTCCATGCATATTCGTGAGCAAGGCGTTCGATGATGGCAGGATGGGGATGCTCCGAGGAGGCCTGCACTGCTAGTAAGGCGACGAGGCTGCCGTCGGAGCCCTTATGCCATCCTCGGCAGAAGACGCGCTCACCGTCCCTCCACGCAACGTGGAAGCTGCTATCTGCGATTCCGGCGAAGCGAACTGCATCCATGTTAGCGCCGGTTCACATCGGTTCAGACGCGCGTGACCCGGCAAGGAGCCCGCGCCGCTGCGGTCCTAAGCAAGATACTACCGCCGATAAGCCGGCGCACTACCGAATACTGCGGACCCATGCGCAAATCTTGCTGTTGCGGGGACCGGGAACCGTGAGCCCTCAACGCTCGCCCCCTGGTTGACGTAGTGCGCGATATTGACCTGGCGTTAGCCCCGTCGCATTCCGAAAGGCCCTGATGAAATTGCCTTGCGATCGGAAGCCGGTTTCCACTGCAATGTCCACGAGGGAGGAATGATTCGATGCCAGTCGCTTTTGCGCCTCTTGTATTCGGCGGTAGGTTACATAGCGATGGGGCGAAAGGCCGGTCGCCTCTCGAAACAATCGCAAAAAATGAAAGTCGCTGAGACGCGCCTCAGCCGCCAGATCACGGAGCGATATATTCTCCGCGAAACGCACTTCGATGAAATCGAGGACTCGTTTGAGCCGCTTGGCATCGATATTCGGGGCCTTTGCGGGCGGACTCCAGCGGTCGACCGAATAGTTACCAAGCAGATGAGCGGCGAGCGCCGCTTGCATCCCATCCAGGAAAAGGCGGTCTATCTGTTCGACAGCCCGACCCGCGACACTGTGGATGTTCATGGCAATCTGGTGAAGCTTCGCGTCTCTAAGGCCGCCCGAATAAACCAGCTCGGCCTTAGACGGATCTATATCGTAGTCCGCAAGGGCACTTTGTCGGATCAGGGTTGGCGGCAGAAAAATGTGCAGACACTCGATTGGAGATGTGATGCCGCTAACGTTTTCGTTGATCCCCTCTGGGCAAATACAGGCGATACCTGGTTGAATAAAATTCCGTCGGGTCAGACCGTTGCCTTCCTGAATAGCGAATGCGCGGCCGGAAAGTACAAACGCAAGCTCGTTACTGATGCAGACTCCGGGCTCTTGAAAGCCAGCCTCGAGAAATCGGTGCTCTACACGCAGGTTCGAAAACTCGGCCACCCCCGCCAACCGCGAGGTAGTGTCTTGATACTTTCGATCGCCATGCGTCTTTAGGATCACGGCACGCTCCGTGGATCGGCATCAGGATACCCAATTCTGAAATTTCTGGAAATACCCGGTGGTGAGCTTCGTCGCTCGACAAGTCCGCGGGCAGCGTCGCAGGCCCATCCGCTGAACGGATGCCCAAATAATATGCAGCTGCCAGCCATCCTTCGGACCGAAGCTTGCTCAAAACGGAGTAGTCACTCAGGCGCCGCCGTGCGCTGAAAATTCCATCGCCCGACCCGGCACGACAACCTCCTAATCACCCTCGCGAGAACGAACGACTTTCCCGAGGCCGCCTTTGCTTCGTCCAGCCGGTCCAGCATCCGCCTGGAATAGGATTGGAGCAGGTCGCAACGCCAGGCCAATCTCCGTGTGTTGCTCAATCCCATCGGTCTCTTTCTTGACGACGATTTACCGGCTTTTACACGCTCGCTGACGCAAGGCCGGCTAGGCTATGGGCAGCTCCCAGAGCCCGCGCGGATGTTTCGGCGCTCTGGAACGTGAATGAACGGTCGCCCAGCCGGGCGAGATTGGATTGACGACGAGATGTCGCTTCCGCGTCCGAGCTGCTTGGTGTCGTACACATGCGGCTTCGCCACGGAGACCGCGTACTCATGCGCCACTCGCAGCCCGGGAGAGAGCCGGTAGATGCAGGTCCTAGCAAACGTCGACCACGCTGGGAGCGGAGCGCAACAACCGCTCCTCAATCCGCTTGAGCTGCAACTGAGAGAAGCCCTCGATCGCGAGGCGGCAACGGCCGAGATATTAAGGGTCATCGCGAGTTCGCCTGGCGGCTTTGGCCCTATCTTCGCAGCGATAGCCGAAAGGTCTAACAAGCTCGTGAACGGGCTGTCGACAGCGGTTCTTCACTTGATCGACGACACATTGCATCTTGCCGCGTTCACCCGACGGGGTGAGGTCGCGGATGCGACGTTGGTCAATCTGTTTCCCCTAAAGCTCTCGGACGTCGATTGGTACGAGAGAACAATCCGGGAGGTACGGCCTGTTCAGATCGAAGATTGCGAGCTGGGGTTCGCCGACCACCCCGGCCTGCTGGACCTCTCGCGCAAGCGCGGTTTCCGGAGTGTCGCCCTGATCCCGCTCTTTCGTCATTCCGCGAGCATCGGCATCATCAGCGTGACCCGTGCACAGACCGGTGTATTCAAGGAAGAACACATTCGTTTGTTGCGAACGTTTGCCGATCAAGCGGTTATTGCGATCGAGAACGCTCGGCTTTTTAACGAAGTGCAGGCCAAGACCATCGAACTTGCGCAATCACTTGAGGATTTGCGCGTGGCCCAAGATCGCCTCGTGCAGACCGAAAAGCTTGCTTCTCTTGGCCAACTCACCGCAGGGATCGCCCACGAAATCAAGAACCCACTCAATTTCGTCAACAACTTCTCGGCCCTATCGGGCGAGCTGACCGACGAGCTCAACGACGTGTTGAGGCAGGCAACTCTCTCCGGGAAAATTCGTGCCAAAGTCGATGAATTGACCAGCCTTCTTCGAGAGAACCTCGAGAAGGTCGTTCAGCACGGCAAGCGAGCCGATTCTATCATCAAGAACATGCTGCTGCACTCACGTGAGCACTCAGGCGAGCGCCGATCGGCCGACATCAATGCCTTGGTCTGGGAGAGTGTCGACCTTGCATATCACGGCGCGCGCGCGGCGAAATCAGCCTTTAACATTATCCTCAAGCGCGAATTAGACCCAGATGCCGGGACGATCGATCTATACCCGCACGAGATCACGCGCGTCCTGCTCAATCTGATCTCGAACGGGTTCTACGCAGCGACCAAGCGCAAGGAGACGGCCGGCGAGGGATTTGAGCCGACGCTGTGCGCGAGTACCAGGAGCGTGCGCGACGGAGTGGAAATCGGAATCCGTGACAATGGCGCGGGGATCCCCGAGGAGGTGAAGGAGAAGATCTTCAATCCCTTCTTCACGACCAAACCGGCCGGTGAAGGAACAGGGCTTGGGCTTTCGATCTGTCACGACATTGTCGTGAAACAGCACGGTGGCCGCATCGATGTCGCAACCGAGCCGGGCGTGTTTACCGAGTTCACCATCACGCTGCCCCATATTGCGGCCGCCCAAATCCCCAAGGGACGCAAAAATTGACCGTCTATATTCTGGTCGTAGATGACGAGCCCGACATCGAAGTCCTGTTCCGCCAGCGCTTCCGGCGCGATCTGCGCTCCGGACGCTTTCGGATGGAGTTCGCCACGTCCGCGCCGGCGGCGCTAAGGTGTGCCGTGGAGATTCTGGACGCTTCGCTGATTCTGGTCCTTTCGGACATCAACATGCCCGGAATGAGCGGGCTGGAGCTATTGCCGGTCATGCGCGCTACGCGCCCCGACGTGCCTGTCATCATGATTACGGCCTATGGCGATCTGGAAACGTGTAGGAAAGCGGTCGAACACGGCGCCGAGGGATTGCTGACCAAGCCGATCGACTTCGCGCTCCTGCGACAGGAAATCGATACGAGACTCGAGCGATGACAGCGACCATCCTGGCGGTAGACGATGAGCCGGATCTCCACGAGTTGGTGCTGCGCAAAATTCCGCAATCGTCCCGCGAAGGCACCCTCAGATTCATCTCTGCCCTCGATCGGCTCTAGCACGCTACTGTCTGCCCAGGCTCCGTCTTTCGTGATCGCGCAGCATTGCATTGTGTGCAGCTAAGAACTGCAGACGGGCAACCCGCATTTCGAGCTGGAGAGGAGGGCGGCCGACGCTAAGACCAAAGTATCCCTGACGGGTACAAAACGCGCGGATGCCGGAGTTTTGCGGAGGCTTGACGGAAAACCTCAAACCCGACGAGTTGCCTGGTCATCACTTGGCGTCAAGTCCAGCAAGCAGGGCTCGCGCCTCGCGCGCATCAGCAATCTGGAGGCTGTCTCCGAGCGCCTCGCATACTTGCGCAATGACTTGCCTCGCCTCGGCCTTTCTGTCTTGTCCCTGCCAGAGACGGACGAGGCTCACTGAATTTCGCAACTCCCAGAAGAGCGCGCCCTGCTGTCTTGCCAGGTGGAGGGCGTCGGAGAAGTATTTTTCCGCTGACGAGACGGATCGGTATGGCGACCCCTTCAGCAGCAGTTCGCCTTTGATGCGCAATAATTCCGGGACGTACCACTCTTCATGTCTGGCTCTGCAGCGCTCCAACGCTCCATCGACCGCTGCAAGTCCACTGTCGATTTCGTTCGCTTCGCCGTGACAGGCCGCGAGTTCGCCCAGCGGAAGTAGGAAGCGCGGCAAGAACCTGGCGTCGCCCGCGCGACCGATTTCACTACGCAAGAGCGCCAGTCCGGCGTCGACGTCACCCCGTTTGGCCATGACCATCCCCCTGAAACAGCCCGCCCAAATCCGCCATAGTCGTATCGCGTGGCGTTCGGCGTGCTCGAACAGTACGTCGCCGTAGTGCTCCGCCGCGTCGAGATCGCCGGCCCAAAAAGCGATCGGGCACGCGGCCTGTCCCAGCACGCTGCAAAAGGTCAAAGCGTGACCGTTCGCGCGCCCCTCCTCGATATTGCGCTCGACAAGCTGTAGCGCCTGACCCGCCAGCCCCTGCAGCCACAGGATGCGAGCGCGGAAATAGTGCGTGGAGATGCGAAGATCGAGGGGGAAAATCCTGGGCCTTCCTACCAGACAATCGAGAGATGCATCCACTCGATCGATGTGGCGGCGTGCATCATTCTGGTTCCCGAGAAAGTGGAGCGATACGGCGAGAAGGCGATCGGCCAGCATCGAGTCGGTCTGATCGGCCGAGTCCTCTGCCACCCTGGTGAAGCGCTGAGCGAATTCGAGTGCCCTGAGGAATTCGCCATTGTTGAACTGATCGATACACAAGCCCCAAAGCGCACGCAGGCGATAGTCCTTGTCCTCAAGCCGTTCCGCCAATTCGAGAGTGGCCGCGAGTGCCGGGCCAGCCTCTCGCGCACGTCCCTGGCTGTAGGTCAGCGACCAGCCTAGCGCCGCAGAGAGCTGCATGCGCAAGCGCGTTGAACCCGAAACGCTATCATCGATCTGCGCGAGCGCCAGTTCGGTGCGCTCACGACATTCGCCAAACAGCGAAAGGTGGACCCAAAGCGGTACTGCAGCCGCGGTCAATGCAGCGCCGATCGGCAAATCGCCGTCCGCAGAGAACGCCCAATCGAGGCCTGCACGGACATTGCCGAGATATCGGCCGTAGCGCTTCCGCCAATCGGCTTGCGGCAAGGAGTTACTCTCGGCCTCGGCTTGAAGGAGGGCAGCTCGGAAGTATTCCGCATGACGGCGTGCGGCTTCCCGGTACTCGCCCGCAGCCCGCAGTTTCTCGAGAGCATAGGCGCGCGTCGTGTCCAGGAGACGATAGTGATCGTCCCCGGCTTGAAAGTCGGCGGCGACGAGCGACTTGACGACCAGCCCTGCCAGCATATCGGCGGCCGCCGCGTCGATATCTGCCGTCACTGCGGTCGCAGCCTCAAGGGCAAAATTTCCATTGAAGACCGCGAGGTGACGCAGCACTCGGGCCTCGGTGTCCGACAGCAGCTCATAACTCCAGTCGAGGGTCGCAAGCAAGGTCTGATGCCGCGGCAACGCCGTACGAAAGCCGCTGGTCAGGAGATTGAAACGATCGTGCAGGCGCGCCGCAACTTGTTGCAATCCAAGTGTTGCAACGCGGGCCGCCGCGAATTCGATGGCCAGTGGGATGCCATCGAGCTGACGCGCAATCGACGCGATCAGTTGAAGGTTTTCTGCGCTCGGCGAGAAATCGGCATTCAGCGCCTTCGTCTTCGCTATCAGGAGCTGTACTGCGCTGCATCCCAGGACATCGCGATCTCCACCACCTTCCTGTCCAGGAATATCGAGTGGGGGAACGCGATAGACGTACTCACCATCAATGCGCAACACCTCGCGGCTTGTTGCCAGTATCGTCGTATTTGGACAGGAACGCACGAGCGCCTCCGCCAGCCTCGCAGCCCCTTCGATGAGATGCTCGCAATTATCCAGCACCAGCAGAAGTTTTCTTGCACCAATTTCGCGCGTGATCGATTCGATGGAAACCTCGTCGCCACGTTGCTTGAGGCCCAGAACCGTCGCGACCACGAACGGAACCAGAGCAGGGTCCGACAGCGGGGCCAATTCGACGAGCAGACCATCACCTCCGAAAGCCGCGAGCAGATTCCGTGCAACGGCTTGCGCGAGGACAGTCTTTCCAATGCCCCCCGGCCCCGTCATGGTGACCATTCGATAGGTCGAAAGCAGCTCTGATAATTGGATTTCGGCAGCCTCTCTGCCGATCAATGCGTTGGGCGGTGCCGTGAGATTTGTGACATGGCTTTGAATTGGTTCGGCAGCCGGCATGGCGGCTGCGGCGACAGCCTCCTGACCGATGACCCAGTCTCCCAACAGTCGGTAGCCGCGCCCCGCGATGGTTTTCAGTAGCCCCCGGTCCGGCCCCAACGCTTTGCGTATGGCGGAGATTTGAGCTTGCAGGGTGTTTTCCTCAACCGCTGCGCCCGGCCATACACGGTTCATCAGATCGTATTTGCCGATCGGTTCGCCCGCCGACCGGACCAGCGTCTCGAGAATTTCAAAGGCCCGGCTTCCAAGGTCCGTCGGAACGCCGTTCAGCCGCATCTCGCGACGAGCAAGATCGACTTCCCAAGCGCCGAACCTATAGACAGGCTGTTGGTCCTGGCCTCGCATCGGTGTTCCTTTTGGGCATATTAGGTCCATTTCGGACGGTTTTGCGGAGGAATCTGGGGCGCTCGGGCAACGCCTTTCAGGATTTTTCAGAACTGGTTCAAGGAGGGGTGCGGCTCGCTGGGATAGGGTCAGTCATCACAAATTCTTTGGGCCACAGAGCCATGACCGCAAACGGATTGATTACAATCGAAAGTCGCAACGGACCGGAGGAAACGATGAACCGGTTCGAGGCCGAGGTCCGGGCCAGGGGAATGACCGTCTTTGCCCACATTGATCACTCCGCGGGTGCGACCGCCGTGGGGCTGCTGCTGCGGCCCACGGAACTCCTGATCTTCGGCCATGCAAAGACCGGTACACCGCTGATGCAGTCGAACCAGACGATCGGCATTGATCTGCCGCTGAAGACCCTGGTCTGGCAGGACGCATCGGGCACCACGTGGTTGTCTTACAATGATCCAGCGTCTCTTGCGCACGTCCATGGCGTGGACGGTGCAAATGATACGGCCGTCAGCGCCATGGCTGCCGCATTGCAGGCGATCGCAAGCAAGGCCACGACCGCAGCCTGACATCCAATGGCAGTTCAAGGACAAAACTTCGGAGCACGCCGATGACTATCACACGACCAATAGTCCAACGCGACATCCCATTCGAGGAAAGAGTAAGCGCGGAAGACGAAACACCCTTGCAGACGCCGGCGGATTTCGCGTCTCCCTTTGACGCACAACTCCACGAGATCATCGACGCGATCGCGGCGATGGTCATGGGTGCACAGGCTGGGTCACGATGGTTGCGCGTTCAACCGCCGGACCTGGAAGAAGTACGCGACATCCTCGGCAGTATCGCCACGGACGGCAAGCGAGCCTGCGAACTCGTCGTTCGGCTTCGAGCGGTTCTGAACGCCCGCACCCAGGCAGCGCAAGCGATCAGCGAGAACCGTTCCTTGGAACCTCACAGCTCTTTCTGAGTGGCTCGCATCCGGCCGAATGGCCGGTTGGCGCCAATTGTGTCGAAAAAACTCAAAATCCGAGCGGTGTGCCCGCCCTTCGAGGACTAGAATTCGCGATGCCAGTCATCAAGGTGCGGTTCAAATCCGCCGAGAGGCCCGCCGGTTGCGGTAGCGGGAGATGATGAGGCCCCAGGCCTCCAAGCCCGCCGCGCTGGCGCCTGCTCTAATTGCGCGCCTCTACCCAGACGCTCCGAACCTCAATCCACGCAAACGCCCTCATTGAACGTGGTGTCTTGGTGCACCATTGACGCGCCGGGTGAGCTTTAGGTATCCGGCCCCGGCGGTACGCGAGGAGATCTTCGGCTTCTTCGAGTAGTGCGGCCTCCCTCAGTTGACTTCATCGGCAATTTGCCGTCCTTCGACGGCAACGCCGGCATGCGCCGAACTGCTCACCATTGCCACCAATGCGATGCAAAGAGCGGCGCCAATGAGCAGCATCCAACCTCGGATTTCGGCCCAACGAGCGCGAGCAGAGGTTAGGTCCCACTCCGAGGATCTGGCCCTCGAGATGGGCATGATTTCCGTAACCTCAGCCTGACAATCGAGTGGGGTTAGCCGCGTCGCGGCGGCATACATGCAGCAGCGAGAGCTGGTGCTGCCCGGCCGGCGGTACTTCTCGAGAATCGAATTTCAGCCAGGACTGATGCTTGGCGCGCCATTTCGGTCCGGGACCGCGCATGTAGTGCAACTCGGGCCGGTAACTGTCGCGCACGTCCAGAATCAAGTTGCGAACGACGCCGGCGAAGTCGAAAGCTGATTCAACCGTCCTGCGAGCCAAACCTGACAGTGTTGGTACATCCATGATTCTCATCGCTGTGGCTCCTCGATTTGCCGCTCGATGGAACGGGCGATTAACACCCCGAGTGTAGGCACGAGAGGAGAAGCAAGCCATTGCGCAGAGGTCGATCACGTACAGTACAATGGCTATGAAGAGCACACCTAAGTTTAGGTCTGCCTACCCGAGACTTGGTCGGCCTTCAAACAACCGCTTTTAATGCGACTCCGCACTATCAACCATAGTGGCCCAAGCTGGCGCTGAAGCGGCTCTTCCCGATGAGGAGTCATTCCGCCGCGAGCGCGCGGTGTCGCAGCGGCAAGCCAAGGCGTTCCCATACATCGACCAGCGCTTCAGCGAGCGCATCGATCAGTGCGTCATCATGGTAGGGCGTCGGCGTGATGCGCAGCCGTTCGGTGCCACGCGGAACGGTCGGATAGTTGATCGGTTGGGCATAGATGCCGTGCTCGGCGAGCAGGAGATCGCTCGCTTCCTTGCATTTCTCCGGATCACTCACCATGACGGGCACGATGTGTGTCTCACTCGGCATGACCGGCAGACCTGCTGCGTTGAGCACAGCCTTGACCCGCGCGGCGCGGTCCTGATGGCGGTCGCGCTCCCATTGCGACGCCTTGAGGTGCCGGATCGCCGCGGTAGCAGCGGCGCAGACCGCCGGCGGCAGTGCGGTGGTGAAGATGAAGCCCGGTGCGTAGGAGCGCACGGCATCGATGATGTCGGCGCTCGCCGCGATGTAACCGCCAAGGCCGCCGAAGGCCTTCGCCAGAGTTCCCTCGACCACGTCGATGCGGTGCAAGGCCCCTTCCCTCGCGGCGATGCCAGCGCCGCGCTGACCGTACATGCCAGCCGAATGAACCTCGTCGATATAGGTCATGGCGCCGTAACGCTCCGCGAGATCGCAGATGCGGCTCACCGGCGCGACGTCGCCGTCCATCGAGTAGAGCGCCTCGAACACGATCAGCTTCGGCCGCTCAGGTATCTCCGCTGCCAGCAATTCTTCGAGATGACTGACGTCGTTGTGGCGCCAGATCTTCTTATCTACGCCGGCACGCCGCACGCCCTCGATCATCGAATTGTGGTTCCAGGCGTCCGACAGGATCACACAGTCTGGGAGCAGCTTGCCAATGGTCGCGATGCCGGTCTCGTTGGACACGTATCCCGAGGTGAAGACCAGCGCCGCTTCTTTGCCGTGCAGGTCGGCGAGCTCCCGCTCAAGCTCGACCAGCGGATGGTGGGTGCCGGAAATGTTTCGGGTGCCGCCCGCGCCAGCACCCATGCGGGTCGCCGTTTCGACCATGGCGCCGATCACCTTCGGATGCTGGCCCATGCCGAGGTAGTCGTTCGAGCACCAGATCACGACCGGCCGCGGGCCGCGGGGGGAATGCCATGTCGCGTGCGGGAAGCGACCGGCGATGCGCTCGAGATCGGCAAAAACGCGGTAGCGCCGTTCGGCGTGCAAGCGAGCCAGTGCGGCGGAAAAGAAATGATCATAAGTCATAAGGCAAGATCTCCGTCCTGTTCGTGCTCGACGGCGCCGTCGCCTATCAGGCCTTGCGAAGGGGGCGGCCGGTCCTCGGGAGGGAAAGGACCGGCCGTGGGGAGCCGCGGCGAAGGGACGGGGCGCCGAGGCCAAGCACTTGCGAAGCTGTCTGCCTCCGCGAGGCAAATTGGTATCCGACAAAGGACGTCGGGGCGAGTGAAGCAATGTAAATCTCAGCAAATCGTAGCGAATGCGCAGGCCGGTGCATCGATCACATGAGAAGTGATCCGCCTTTCACCCTAGATTCCCCTGCCATCCTGTTTGCCGATCACACACCGCCATCCGGCAAGGCGCTCGGCCGGATGCTCCTTCATCCAGTCGGCAAGCTGCGGTGCACCCATCAGGCACGACTGCACTGAAACGGTAGCGAAGTCTGAGGTGGTGACGGTTTGCTCGTGACAATTTGTCGGAGAGGACAGACTGCAGAGCACGGCAATGATCCTGATCACGGCAGTAGATCCCCACCACTAACCGAGTGAACCGCCGGCCCTTGGTCGCCCTGCTCGTTGATGGGTGCAGCCGACGGGAAGACGCTTTCATATATCGCACGAGCTTCTCGAATGAGGCGGATACGCTCGCGCTCGGATCTTGAAACAAATCGAACAACCTCACCCATGGTAAGCTCCTATTGAATTACACTCATCATTCCTATTGTTCAGTTAGGGTTCTTGACTCCGGCTTTGAAGCCCGCCGCTGGTAACGAAGAGATAAAAAGCGCGTGACGTCCAGGTCGGCCGCGATTGCTCAAGAGCAGCCTAAGAGAAGGCAACCTCGCTGATGTCGATCGATACCATCAGCATATCCAGGATCGGACGCCGGTCTGGGCCGCGCGTGTACGCGCGACGCTTACTTGGAAGGCGTATGCCATTGGCCTCGGTGTATTCCAGCATCAGTTGCGCGGCGGAGAAGCCACCGGCAATATTGACGCTGTAGTCGTGGCGTCGGAGCTCGAATTTATCGTCGTAGAAGAAATCCTGAACCTGGCAATGCGTCTCGATCGATCCGGGAAAATAGACACGCAGCACCCGCCATGTCTCCTTCCCCTCCCGCCAGGGCGCAGTTTCCTCGACGCGGAAGCCGTCCATTGCAAAGGCGAAGGGCGTCGCGAGATAGGTCCACAGGGCCTCGCCGTTGAAATAGGCGCGATGCAAGGGGTCCCAGGGCGTGTGCATCTGGTGCCCGGCAAACGAATCCCTGGGCATGCGCCGCTCGGCAACCACCGTGCCGTCGAGCTTCTCGATGGCGATGCGGTCGGGAGTGAACATGGTGCGCTGATCCGCGGCGCCATAGGGCGTGACGGACGATCGCTCCTCGTGAAGCCACACGGTCATGCGGCGCGGATTTGCGTCCTGCAAAGCGCCCTTCAAAGCAAAGAAGCCGCCACCACTGACAATAGTGGCCTCAATCTTGCTGTAGCTACGCCAGCGCTCCAGACCGCCGTGAGCATCAAGTACTTTCGTCAGTAGCTCGTTCATGGCTTCCCTTTCCAATCTTCCGTGGCTGATCCGATCGGCGCTAAAGCGCGATGGGATCGGGTCGAATCACCGTCGCGCTTTGGCTCTCCGGTTACGCACTAGCCGTCAGCTTTGTGGCTTGCTCGCGGGAGACCGCTTGTGCGCTGTCAAGACCAGGATTTGATTGGGCGAGGCAGGCATGCCCCCTAGCGTCAGCGCGGGGACCGAGGGAGCCTCCTGAACATGTGCTGCGCCCATCACGGAAACCTGGTGCGCGGTGATCGGAAAGCCCGTCGTTTCATAGGTCGGAAGCTCGGCAGCGGCAGCCACATCGACCCCGTTCGCGATGACGAGGGCAATGGCGGCAAACAACATTGAACGTTTCATGATTGCATCTCCTTTGGTTCTACTTCCATGGGTCTACGGTAGTGATTGAGTTACGCCACCGGCGCTACGGCAGCCTTCGACGCGGCGTTCGCTCCGACGCTGTATCGGGGAGCCGGGACAGCGCTTGAGAGCTTGCCGGCCATCGCGCGGCGCGCGGCCTCGTATCTGTCCCAGTCGGCCTTGTCGGCGAGCGAGGGAATGGTGACGACCTCGCCCTGGTCGAGACCCGCCAGAGCGGCATCGACCATGTCATCGGCGGACATCACGATCGCAGCCGGAAGGTGGTGCAGCGGCACGCCGGCGACGTCCCAGAAGTCCGTCGCGGTTGCGCCGGGCAAAACGGCCTGGACGCGCACGCCTTTTTCCGCGAGTTCGTGGTGCAGCGAGAGCGAGAAAGCCAGCACGTAGGCTTTGCTGCCACCGTAAACGCCATTGAGCGTTTCGGGTGAGATCGCGACGATCGACGAGATGTTGATGATCGTGCCCTTGCCTCGTGTGACGAAGCCTGGGGCCGCCGCATAGGTCAATCGGGTTAGCGCACCGACATTGAGGCCGATCATGTCGTCCATCTTCTCGGTGTCGGCGTTGAGTAGCGGTGCGGTGGCTCCGACACCGGCATTGTTGACCAGGAGCGTGATGTCCGCATTCGCGCGCAGGATCGCCTCGACCTTGGCAAGATCCGTCTTGTCGTTGAGGTCGGCTGCGATGGTGTCGACGGAGCGGCCGGTCGAGCTTCTCAAACGCTGCGCGAGGCCGCTGAGACGGGTCTTGTCGCGGGCGACCAGGATCAGGTCGTAACCACGTTTGGCTAGACGGTCGGCGTAGATAGCGCCGATGCCTGCCGATGCGCCGGTGATGAGGGCGGTGCCTTTGTTGGTGGTGCTCATGGCTGTTCTCCGTTATGCCGTCCATACCTAAGGCCTTCCGAAATCTGGCGCCATCTGGCAAAATCGAGAGCTATCCTTCCAAAATATGGAAGAGGAGCCGATGGATCGTCTGGACGCGATGTCGACCTTCCTGGCCGTGGTCGAAACCGGCAGCCTGTCGGCTGCGGCGCGGCAATTAAAAACGCCATTGCCAACGGTCAGCCGCAAGGTCTCCGAGCTCGAGTCCCATCTGCGGACGAAGCTGTTCAACCGGTCGAGCCGCAAACTGGTCTTGACCGATGCGGGCAGCTCCTATTTTGCTGCGTGTAAGCGCATTCTGGCCGATGTGACCGAGGCCGAGCGCGCCGCCTCCGGCGAATATTCTGCTCCGACCGGAGAGCTGATCTTGACAGCTCCGGTCGGCCTTGGTCGCGCTTACCTGATCCCGATCCTGGCGGATTTCCTCAAGGTCTACCCCGATATCAAGGCCAGTTTGCTCCTCGCTGATCGCGTGCAAAGTCTGTTTCAAGAGCAGATCGACATCGGGCTCCGCATCGGCGCTCTCCCCGACAGCAGCCTGATGGCGGTACGCCTCGGTACGATGCGTCGCATGGTTTGTGCCAGTCCCGCCTATCTCGCAGCCCACGGAACGCCGCGCACGCCGGACGATCTCGCCGGGCATGACTGCATCACCTATGCAGGCTTCATGTCCCCTGATGTCTGGACGTTCTTCAAGGACAAAGTGCCGGTCGCGGTGCCCGTGCATGCGCGGCTCGTGGTGGGCAGCGCCGAGGCCGCCTGCGACGCCGCGTGCGCCGGCATCGGAATTACCTCCGCCTTCACCTATCACTTCCAGACCGCGCTTGAACGTGGAGCCCTCACGAGCTTGCTCGACGACTTTCAGCCGGCACCGCTGCCGGTCAATCTCGTGTACGCGGCCAACCGGTTTCTGCCGATCAAGGTCCGTGCTTTCCTCGACTTTGCGGCGCCGAGACTGAAGAAAGTCTTCGCGGAGCTCCAGCCGCCTGTTTAGCCGAGGCACGATGATTTGGCCTAAAGGATCGCCCGAAGCATGACGACCTTCAATGGGGCTTGCCCGGGCCAGCTACAATCCGTTGCGCTCTGCGGAGGCGAGCCGGCCGACATTTCCCCTAAGCTCCCCTGCCGTTCGTTCTTCCCATCACGTAGCGCCATGCCGCGAGGCGCTCGGTCGGATGCTCATTCATCCACTCGGCGAGCTGGGGCGCGCCCATCAGACAGGACTGCACGGAGACGTCGGCGGAGTCCGAAGTGGTGACGGTCAGCTCGTGACAGCTTACCGGAGAAGATAGACTGCAGAGCACAGCGATGATCTTGATCACGATAAAACCCCATCGGATGTTCAAAGGCAGCCTTCGTTTGGTTCAGCCGAGTCAGGACGCCAAAGCACTACCTTCCACCGCGCGATCGGAGCGATCGGCGTGGATGCAGAGCGGACGCGCCGTGCCTTCCACGACTTCGCGGGAGATCACGACCTCTTCCACACCTTCCAGGCCCGGCAGATCGAACATGGTCTCGAGCAGGATCGCCTCGAGGATCGAGCGCAGTCCGCGCGCACCGGTCTTGCGCTCGATCGCCTTGCGGGCAACCGCGCCAAGCGCCTCGTCGGCGAAGGTCAGCTCGATGTTCTCCATCTCGAACAGGCGCTGATACTGCTTGACCAGCGCGTTCTTCGGGTCGGTCAGAATCTTCTTCAGCGAGGTCTCGTCGAGGTCCTCGAGCGTCGCAACGACCGGCAGACGGCCGACGAACTCAGGGATGAGACCGCACTTGACGAGATCGTCAGGCTCGACGTGGCGCAGGATCTCGCCAGTGCGGCGGTCCTCAGGTGCCATCACCGAGGCACTGAAGCCGATCGAGGTCGACCGGCCGCGCGCCGAGATGATCTTTTCCAGGCCCGAGAAGGCGCCACCGCAGATGAACAGGATGTTGGTGGTGTCCACCTGCAGGAACTCCTGCTGCGGATGCTTGCGGCCGCCCTGCGGCGGGACCGAAGCCACCGTGCCTTCCATGATCTTCAGCAGTGCCTGCTGCACGCCCTCGCCCGACACGTCGCGGGTGGTCGACGGATTGTCGGACTTGCGGCTGATCTTGTCGATCTCGTCGATGTAGACGATGCCGCGCTGCGCGCGCTCGACATCGTAGTCGGCGGCCTGGAGCAGCTTCAGGATGATGTTCTCGACGTCCTCACCGACGTAGCCGGCTTCGGTCAGCGTCGTCGCGTCAGCCATCGTGAAGGGCACGTCCAGGATGCGGGCGAGCGTCTGCGCGAGCAGCGTCTTGCCCGAGCCGGTCGGACCGATCAGCAGAATGTTCGACTTCGCGAGCTCGACGTCGTTGTGCTTGGTCTGGTGGTTGAGGCGCTTGTAGTGATTGTGCACCGCGACCGAGAGAACCTTCTTCGCATGGCTCTGGCCGATCACGTAGTCGTCCAGTACCTTGCAGATTTCCTTCGGCGTCGGAATACCGTCGCGCGACTTCACCAGCGAGGACCTGTTCGCCTCACGGATGATGTCCATGCAGAGCTCGACGCACTCGTCGCAGATGAAGACCGTTGGACCCGCGATCAGTTTGCTGACTTCGTGCTGGCTCTTGCCGCAGAACGAGCAATACAGCGTGCCATTTGAGAGTGACTGAACTGTCATGGCGACCTCAGTGAGGCTTGCCGAGCACGAAAGTGAAGGGGACGACAAAGAGCTCATCACCCTGGTCGTCGCTGACGTGCAAGATCCAGTCACGCCAGTCTTCGAGGCTTCCCTCATTGGTAAATGATTGCACGACGCGGGTCGCATGATCGCGCGCCTCGGCCAGATCGTCCACCATGGCGCCTCGGCGATCGACGAAAACCTTCTTCGTGTTGGAGCAGTGGAAATAGACCTGGGTCATGTTCAGTCTCCCTTGAATGGGCCGCAGCAGACGGGCGTCGCCCGAGTCGGCGAGGACATGGCGCGAGGATGAGAGGGGTGACGCTGCCAAGATCTGAAACCACATCCAGGTAGCCATCAGAGGAAACAGGATCATTTGAGCACCGCGCAGATCATGTTTCTCCCGAGAACAGTGAGGCTCAACCGCCGCACTTCGTCGCCAGCAAGTCATTGAACGCGTCGATCACTGAATCGATTGCAGCCAACACCCGCGCGCCGTCGACGCGGTTGGCAGCGGCATGTCGCAACATCACCGACTCATAAAATGAGGTGGCGTAAGCGCGACACCGCTTTTCCTTGTCAGCGGAGTTGTCGACTTGGCTTTGTACCGTCGCCAAGCCAGCGCAAGAGGCGCCGATGTTGTTGTTTGAGGCGCAACCCGCCGCGACCGCAGGTATCGTAGATGCGTTCATCGCGGCAGAAACAATGAGAATAGCGATTCTCCTCATCAGCGACTCCATAATGCGAGTTGTTGCGAGGAGCGTTACATTCTTCAGGTCTATGTTCTATTGCACGCGAGTCGTTTCGAGTACGGCTGTGGTTGCCCCACATAAACTTTGGCTTAAAAGAGCGGATTTCGGACGCGGCAGAGGTGCCGCCTTTCTTAGCGAGCGAGGCAGAACCACACTCAGTGGAGAGCTGACACGGGCACATGCGCTGCAATGGCCGCTTTCCACGACTACTGAGACGAAGGGCCCGGAATGCAGCCCGGCCGCGCCAAAGCTTCGCCGATCAATCCGAAGAAGCTCGTCTCGAGTTCGGCGCGAATTCTTTGCAAGAGCGTCCCGTTTCCGCCGTCCAGGCCGTCCCGGATCGTGACGGTTGCAGTCAAACCCGACACCAAAGGTACACCGGCCGGCACGTGATCGATCGCGATCCGGACCGGCACTCGCTGCGCCAGCCGTACCCAGGTGTAAACCGGATCGACGTTGGGCAGCCCCTGTGTCGCAGCCGCTGCATTGGACACGCTGACGCCCCGGGTCACCGTTGCGATGTGACCCACGATGGGCTCGGAGTAGCCCATCAGCTTGGCCTCGACACGATCACCCACGCACAACCGGGCCAGCTTTGTTTCCTCGAAATAGCCGTCGATCCAATAGCTGTCCCTATCGATGATCGAAATATTGGTAGCGCCTTGATGCGCGTAATCTCCCTCTCGAAGCATGAGGTTCGTGACAATTCCGTTCACCGGGCTACGCACCTCGGTACGCTGCAGATTGATCTCCGCCTGTCGCACCTGCTCCTGAGCCGACTCGACGGCGGCATTTGCCTGCAGCGCATTTCCCTCATAGACCTGCTTCTCTTCGGTGCTACTCGCCAGATCCGACAACCGTCGTCGACGTTCGGACTGCAAATCCTTCACGTTGCGGTCCGCCATCCTTTGCTGCAAGACCGCCTTGTTGGTGCGCAGCGCAACGTCGAAATCGAAGGGATCGATGACGTATAAAAGGTCGCCCTTGTGAACGAACTGATTGTCGACGATTCGCAGCTCCTTGATTCTTCCGGAGATCTCCGGCGCGACACTCGCGACCTGCACCCGCACGCGCCCGTCGCGCGTCCAGGGTCCGGCATTGTACTGGTCCCAGGTCACGAGAGCGGCGGTCGCTGCGACGGCAGCGATCCCGACCGTCGCCAGCTTGCGCAACAGATTCCGCATGGCTCGCGAGCCATGACTTCGCCGCGGTGGCTTTGATTTAGGTGGAGGCGCGGCCACCTGTTCGTTGTCCGGGCGACCTTCCGATACCCTTAGGGCGATCTTGTCGAATTCGCGCGCTTGTCTAACCGGTGCCTCGGCTTCAATCGACGACGAGCGCGCGAGGCCCGCCTGCATCGCGGTTTCCCGAACGGTTTCATCATGAACGACAGCATCCATGGCGCCCTCCTCTAGAACAACAGAATCAATAGGCCGAGAACCGTCACGTACAGGCTCAGCTCCGCAACTGCGGCGTGACTGAACATCTTCGCAAAGCCGACGAAATGCAGAAGCGGTCGGAGCGCGAGGACGATGACAAGGGTTACCGCCAGGTAGGTTACAAACGGCGCCATCAAGACGCCTCCGACCACCAGTTCTGCAAAGGTGTGCGCCATCAGGTTGTCTCCGGAAAATCGAGATTTTGGCTGCGATCGAAGATGTTGCTTGTCAGGGAAAGGCTCGCCGCAACTTCTGCCTGGATCGTGTCGTTGCGCGCTGTCTGTTCGCGGAGGCTGTGTGCAATAGCGCGCAGGCCGGCGGCATCGCGCTTGACGATCGCCGCGCGTACTTCATCTGCAAGTGGCCCATCGGCGTATTCCATCAGCTTCGCATCGCAAAGCCGGAGTATTGCCGATCGATCGAAGCAGGAGAGCATTTCTGCGAGGCCGCGACTGTCCTGCCCTCCCCCAGCGGCAAGAAATTGTCCTATCCGCGAAGCGTCCCGGAACGTCGCTTCTTCGAGCGCCTTTCCATTCCGACGGAACGGCTCCTGCAGCTCGCTGCGAGCCTCCGCCAGAAGCTGCTTCCTGCGTCTGTCATCGGATACAGGAGGAATCAGTGTTTGCGTTGCGAATAGGAACGCGGCTGCCGCGATAATGAACACCGAGGTGAAGAGGAAGGCCTGCGGACTATAGGTCTGTGGATTACTCGGCGCCAGGATGAGCATGGTGAAAGGTAGAATGGCGCGACCAAGTGACGACCACAGAAGAGCTTTGGAGGTGATGAGGAGTGCTGCGCCGACCACAAGGGGAGCAAGACTGATGGCCAGTAGAGGGAAGGCGTCGGCGCCATTGAGGATGATGAACTCGAGTATGCCGGTCAGGACAATTGCGATCGGCGCAGCAACAAGCGCGACCGCGGTGAAGCCGCGCGGGTTCGGCGTTGTGGCCCCCAATCCGACCATCAGCGCCACGAAAGACAGAGAAACGCTCGCCGCAGGCCACCCGGCCCAAACGTAGAAGGCCGAAGCGATTGCAAGCCACAGGGAGGCGCGGAGAGCGCTTTCGGCGGCAATTCGATAGGAGCGATACAAGGGTGCCCGCCACGATCGCAACGGCCACTTGACTGATCTCAGAGCGAGCAGTTCTTGTCGAACCTCTTCGTCCCGTCGAACAAACTCGTTTCGTGCCGAGACTTCGGTTCGAGCGTCACCGTCGGGGGCGCAACCGCTGCTCAAGGTCCGCGCAGCCTGTAGTTGGGCGATTAGCGAGACCGCGGTACTGCGCCCGGCAGCGCTCCTGACCGAGCCGCTGCTCGATTCCGGAGCTAGGCTTGCGATCTCCGGCCGGAGCGCCACAATTTCTCGCAATAGCGTCAGGAATGTCATCGAGCTGCCTGGCTCGCCGCGGAAGGCAGCGCTTGCATACCCGCGGACACGGCGATGCATCGCCGCCAGCTGCGAAACCAGCCGCGGTTGACCGTTTGGAGCAAGCATGAACGTGTTCACGACGGCGATCGAAAGAATGCCGACCGCGATCGCGGCGCCACGCGCCATGCCGGATTCAAACACGTGCTGCGGATTATCGATCTGCTGCGTCGCAATGAATGCGACCGTATAGCCGCACAGCACCGCCGCATAAGCTCGATAGCCGTCCAAGAGCTTTGCCGCAAATACGCAAATGCCAAGCCACACCGCAAACGCCACCAGGATCAGATCCCTCGCCTGCGAGAAGAGGCCGGTGATTGCGATTGATGCTGTTACGCCCACTACGGTGGCGAGCAATCGAAAACCTGCCTTGTCCAGCGCCTGACCGCGGGTTGGTTCGGCGAGAACTGCAACCGTAAGCGCGGCTGTCGTCGGCGATTCGAGTTGCAGCCAAAAGCTCACGAACAAGGCGAGGATGGTCGCCAGCCAAACGCGGATGGCGAAACTCCAGGAGCTGACCGGAATATTGGCTACAGTGTACCGCTGCTCTGACGTTATCGCGACCACGGTCGTGCCCCTGCGGATGCTTCGCCACTCGCGCTCAGTTATCACGCCCCGATACATCGACCGGGGCGACGAAAGAGTAGCCACGCCCAGGGACGTTGACGATGAACCGATGCCCGTCACGGCCGTCACGGAGCGCGCGACGCAGCGCGGAGATATGGACCGTGAGGTTCGCGGGCTCGACAAAGACATTGGGCCAAACCCGAGCCATCAGGTCCTGCTTACTGACCAGCTCACCGCGGCGTTCGAGAAGAGCAATCAGTATCTCAAGAGCACGACTTCCGAGACCCACGGGCTTTCCTTCTTCCAGCAGAAGAAATTGCGTCGGAAGCAGGCGAAAGGGTCCGAAGGAAACGTCGGCTAGGGTGGTGCCGGCCGATCTGCTTCGTTTCTGTGAGAGTGGTGTAGCCGCCTCGAAAGGCTGTGCGGTGCGCCCGGCGTCCAGCTCCGGTTCGGGATGAAATTGCTCCAAGCGTCCGAAGGCTGCAGTCGAAGCTGATGCGCGCATTATGACCTCGCGTGCTTTGGCAGGCTAATCCCGCAAAGATGCCACTGACCGCAATCTGACGATTTTGTGCGCCGCGAGCTATTCCACGCGGGTGGCGCGCAATGACAGATTTGGTTGCGTTGCCTAAACCTAGATTTACAAGCCGAGTGGAGGAGTTCGGGCCGCGCATTCATGCGGATCGCCATCTGCACGGCAATCCGGACTTGGTTGTGCTCAGGCATGCATAGAATCGCGTCGGAACCGGACCTGCGAGCCAGCAGCAAGAGGCGGCCACCGGCGTAGCGCCCGTCGGCCTTTTCTCTTTTCCGCAGCAAGATCGCGTGCAATGGAGGGATCCGCCGAAATGCGCGAGAGCCCTTCCCGAGCTGCGAGCTGCTTCGTCAACCCAATTTCCGAAAGCGCGGCGCGCTGACTCGTGGCGAACGGACTTATCTATCTTGGGACGTGTGCCGATAGACGCGCTGGCCTGACGCGGCGAGGCCGCATCCGCTTTGCTTCGTTAGCGACCAAATTGGCGCGACGGCGCAATATGTCGAAGGATCACCAGCGGACGTCGTCTCGTAGTTCGTCTTACGTCCCGACCTGCTTCAACCGGTGGATGATCGGCTTGCCGTCCATGAATTCGGCCATCGCTCCCATAAGCGTCTTGAAATATTCCGTGCTGCGATGGGCATCGACCGCTGCCTGATCGGCATAGCGCTCCATGAACACATAAGTATTCGGTACTTCCCCATGGTAAAGCTGATACAGCAGACAGCCCTTCTCGTTTTCGTTGACCTTCTTGCGAGCTCAGTCGCGACATTCTCGAATTCCGCGCTTTTTCCTTCCTTGATCCTGGTCGTTGCGACAGTTCCGAACATTCGCGTCTCCATCGGATTTGAGTGCGTCATTCTATTGCACGGCGTATTGGGCTACTTTACCGGCACGCGAAGGCGCCGGGAGTAAAGCTCGGCAAATCGCGCCAAATTGCTGCTAGATCACGACCGAGCAGGGATCGACGATTGGGGCGAGCAATACGTGGCTTTTAAGGTTGCAGTCGTCGGCGAATAGCAACTGTTGTCTGAGCGCGCGAATAGCGCGCCACGCAAGGGGACAGCTCAGGAACGTTGCGGCCTATCAGGCACGAGCTTGAGCTTGTCAGCCATTCGGCCGAGTTCGGGAAGCGAACCCGCCTGCATCTTCTGCATCGCTCTGCTGCGATGCACCTTCACAGTAGCTTCGGCGATGCCGATATCGTGGGCAATCTGTTTACTCAAACGGCCGCGGGCGACCTGAATCATGATCTCGCGCTCCCTGGGGCTCAGCGACCCGAAACGCTCCCTGAGAGCGATTAAGTCCTTCTCATCTTCCCGCCGTGCACGATCACGAGAGAGACCGAGCTCAATGGCGTCGAGGAGATCCTGGTCGCGGAACGGCTTAGTCAGGAACTCGATGGCGCCCCTTTTCATCGCCTGCACGGACATCGGTATGTCGCCGTGTCCTGTGACGAAGATAATCGGGATTTCCCTATTTGCCGTAACGAGCTCCCGCTGAAGATCGAGGCCGCTTTGGCCGGGCATTCTGATGTCAAGCACCAGACAGGAGGGGCTATCCGGGAGATCAGACTTGAGGAACTCGGAAATGGACGCAAATAGCTGAACGTTGATGCCGAGCGATCGCAGCAGCCGCCCCACCGACGCGCGGAGGTCCGGATCGTCGTCGACGACCAACACGGTGGAGGTGGCCTCAGGCATCGCTACTGCTCGACAGGACCGCGAAAATGAGCCGGTGTCCTGGCCTTCGGCCAGACAGCGCATTTCTAGTCCTATTCCCGGAACCTGAACAGCCCCATTGTTTCCAAAGCATGCGCGCGGGTACACCAAAGTCTACGACCCGACACAGCTCGCCCGTCCGACGCGCTGACCGACTTCAGGATCTATGGCTCGCCCGATCGCAGCCGAGCGACGCCCATCACCTCAAGCAAGCCACTCGCCTTCAGCACTGACAGCCGATCGAGCGAGTGCCTTGGCCGCATCATCGCGGGAAGCCTTCTCAGCTCGCCGTTCATAATCGCCGGCAAGAGCCCTTAGCTGACCCGCAATCGCCAGGTCAGTCATGGTTTTGGCGGTGCGGAGCAAAGTCTGCGCAGTCTTCAGATATTGCTTGCCCCGTGGTGAGATCTGAAGCGTCATGACGCCCTCGCGCGGTGTTCGGGCGACTGGTCGAATGGCATTTGGAGCCAGCCCAACCAATTACGGTCACTTTGGCGGCGAACTGTGAAGCGATCGACGCACTGCCTGGAGCAAAACGGAGTTCGCCACGAATAGTGCCGGACGAGACCGAACTTGCCATCACAGATTGCGCATCGAGTGACCCTGTCAGACCCGTGAGTTTCCAAGCGGTAAGCCATCGTTCTCTCCTTTTGGCTCCTGCGCATTTCGGACGCTTGCAGACTAGGAGCATCCTCACCAGAACCTCAATTGAGCGCAGGTCGAAAGCGGGCATCCAAAAGAGACTGATGGCGATACGAAGGCTTACAACGCCCCGGACGTGGGTCCTGAGGTCGCCGGGTATGATCCTGGCGATCACTTCGCCCGGCGGGGAGTGCTCCGTCCCAAGCGATTGCTGGCAGGCCTCCCAATCGTCGCCGGGATAAGCCAAAGTTTAGGGGCATCGGCATTGCATCGGTGGCATTCTTGACGCAAGTCAAGCCATCCCAAGCGGATCTACGGCACTGTTGGCTGCCTGCACGATGGGTCCACGAATGGTTATAGGCGGCATGATGCAAAAGGTACTGGTTTCGGTCGTCGATGACGATCGCTTCTTTCGCGAGTCCATGTGCAGGCTCATGAGATCCCTGGGCCATACGGTCGACGTTTTCTCGTCAGCAACCGAATTTCTCGCCTCCCCGCGTCTCGCCGAAACAGCGTGCCTGATCACCGACATTCATATGCCCGCCATGACCGGGCTCGAACTCTGCCGGCGCCTTATCGATGCGGGCCACGCAATTCCGACAATCCTCGTGACGGCATTTCCTAATGACGTCGACCGGGCTCGCGCCCTAAGCGACGGCGTCTTGTGTTACCTGCGTAAGCCGGTGGATGAGGACCAACTCATACGATGTGTCAGCGCGGCTTTTAAGTCCGGTGGATCGCGTTAAAAGCAGTCGTTAGCTTTTTTTCGGTATCGGGCAACGTGAACTGAAATGCAGCGCCGCGAGGCTCGTTCGCTTCCGCCCACAGCTTGCCTCCATGAGCTTGGATGATGGAGCGGCAAATCGACAGCCCCATGCCTGTTCCACTGGACTTCGTGGTGTAGAAGGCATCGAAGATCCTATCGAGATGCACAGGATCAATGCCCGGCCCTGAATCGCGCACGGCCACGAGAACGCCTGCCTGGTCCTGATCGGTACTGATCAGCAGCCCTCTTGCTCCCTCTTCAACCGAGCTCATTGCTTCTGCCGCGTTCAGGATGAGATTCAGCAGCACTTGCTGCAGCTGGACGCGGTCCCCAAGAACCGGAAATAATCCGTCCGCAAGCCGGGTTTGGACCGAGACGCCATTCCTGACAGTCACGCTTTGCGCCAAAACGATCACTTCGAGGATTGCCTCGTTGAGATCAAAGCGCTCTTTTCGTGGCGGCGCCTTCTTGATTTGCTCTCGGATACGATCGATGATGTCTCCGGATCGATCCGCATCCGCAACGACACAGGCTAGAGCCTCCCTGATCTCGGCCAGATCCGGCGGCTGCATCTTCAGGAAATTTTGGGCCGCCCGGGCGTTGTTGCGAGCGCTCGCGATCGGTTGCGCGATCTCGTGAGAGAGAGACGCGGCCAGTTCTCCCATGACGCTCACGCGGTTTATGTGAGCGAAATCCGACTGCATCTGTTGCAATCGCGCCAGCGCCTGCGTGCGATCCTCGATATCCGTCAGTAGCGCGTACCAGCGAGAAATGCGGTCGGAGGTGTCGCGGATCGGAATGCCGCGGATGTCAAACCATCGATATTCGCCGTCAAAGCGCCGTATGCGCGCTTCGGTCTGGTATGGCACACCGGCGGCAATCGACTTTGTGAAGACTTCAGCGAGAAGAGGAAGGTCTTCATGATGAATCGTTCCATTTGTGCCCCACCTCTTCATTTCTTCGAGTGACGCGCCACAATACTCCAGGATTTGGCGGTTGACGGCTTCCACGTCGCCATTCGGGGCGAGGATCGCAACGAGACCGGGTATCCCGTCAATTGCCGAGCGCAAATTTCGCTCGCTTTCGCGTAGCGCCTCCTCTACGCGCTTGCGCTCAGTCAAATCGAGCACGAACGCGAGGCCCTCATCACCACCTTCCTTGAACGCCGCCGCGCCGATAAGCACAGGCACACGACTACCGTCTTTTCGGAAATATTCCTTCTCGAACGGCGGAAGAAGTCCTGTTGACTGCAGTTGTTGTCGCGTGAGCAGATCGCGCTCGCGCCACTCCGGCGGGCTCAGTTCGGTCCAGCGAATGCGGCCCAACACCATGTCCACACGATCATATCCCAGCATACGGAGGAACGCGTCATTAGCCTCAAAAATCCGACCGTCGCGATCGGCAATGAATATCCCGATGATGTTGGCGTCGACCAGACGCCGAATCTTCGCTTCGCGATCCGCGAGGTCCTGATAGAGCCGCGAAACTTCGAGCGAGATTGCCGCCTGCGACGCCAGCACCTTCAACACCGTAACACGGCCGGGTGTGAACGCGTTCGGCGTCAAATTGTTCTCGAGGTAGAGATTCGCCGTGAGCTTTCCCTGATTGATCAACGGCAAACTGAGAACAGAGCGGACCCGGCTCTGGAGAATATAAGGATCGCCGGAAAATGCATGATGAGATGAGGCGTCATCGAGAATCACAGCCTCACGGGTGCGCATCGCGTACCGGATTAACGACTCCGGCAACAATGCTGCGCTGTCGGCGCTGTCGGCTCTGTCCCGCACATGCACGATTACATCTTCTCCACTGGCGATCGCTTCTGCACGTATTTGCAGATCTTCACCTCGCGAAACAATCAAGAGACCTCGTTCAGCGCCGGCGTGCTCGAGGGCTGCGCGCATGAGCTTGTCGATGAGCTTTTCAAGCATCATCTCGCCGGAGAGCGCTTGCGAGACGTCGATCATTGTCGCGAGATCGAGATTTTCGACCGGCGCTTCGATCGTACCCGCTGGACCTGGCGCACGCCCGTCCTGCTGGAGCCGCGGATGGAGACGGTCGAGTTGCCGCACCTTTCCATCCGCTCCCCATCGCACGTAGCTGTGTCGTGCGTTTCGCAAGTAAATGTGTGTAATGTCTTCGAAGCCGTGCGCCGCGTAAAAGCGAGCAGCCAATTCGTAGGCGAGCGCCTCGTCGTGCACAAAGCCATTTGCGCGTGCCGCCCCGATGGCGCGCTCGTAGAGGTTCATGGCATCGAACGGACGTCCCTCGACACGGGCAATCTCCGCGCCGATCAGCACGGCGCGGTGCGCGAAATTGTCAGGGCAGCCCTCCGCAAGGATTTGGAATTGACGGTGGCCGGCGGCCATCGCCTCAAGGTGCCATTCGCGGTTAGCTTGGTCATCGTGATCGCAATAAGCGGCGTGAGAAAGCGCCGCGAAAAAGCCGTGCTCCGACCTCGCGAATTCCGTAGGCTGAGCCCAGAGCAACTTCTCCGCGTTGGCCGCGGCCTCGATCGCCACTGTATAGTCGCCCGCGAAGAAGCGCGCCTGCAACTTTCGAATCCACCACCAGCAAGCAGCAATACCTTGACCTGCGCTACTCGGGAGTTTGCCCTCGAACTCGCTTTCGTCGAAATCCCCGTAATCGAATCGGCCGAACGCGCGCGTAAGACCACGGAGCGTCCGGATGAGCCCGAGATGCGCCCTCGACGTGTCGACCATGAACCCGAAACGGGCATGCTGCGCAAATTCGCAGTTGAGCTCGGCTTCGCGCTCAACCTCCGCCAGCGGATCCCCCGCGCTGAGGAGATTGGAGACAAGGATGCTCGAGCTGTACACAGCGTAACCGAGATCGCCGATTTCATTGGCAACCGAGAACGTCCGGCGCAACATATCCCTGCAGGATCGAAAGTGTTCCGCCCAGGTCTGGACACATCCCCCAAACCAACAGTAGGTGGCGGGCTGCAAACGCTTGAGACCGCGCCGGTCCACCAGCTCACATCCTAACCGTCCCAAGCGGATTGCGGCTCTATAGTCGCCGAAGTCGCGTCCCGCGATGGTCGCGACCAAGACGTATGCGCCGCACGAGCTGTCGCTATTGCCCTTCTCGAGACTCAGATTGATTGCCTTGCACGAGGCGAGCGCATGGAGGTTCTTGTCCGTAAATTGCGCCGCCGGCCCGAGCCTGGTGAGGACCTCGACCATCGCAAGGGATTCGGGATCGGTCATCGGCGGCAGATCGACGAGCTCCTCGATCGTGCGGGGGCCAAGCAGTGACCAGATCCGATCGTATTCGCGCCGCACTTCGACGCCCGTCGGGTGTGGAGACCAGTCGATGCCGCGATGGCGGAGATAATCGAGAGCCACTTGAACCGCGCGATCGCTGCGGGCGAGTGCTGCATAAAGATCGATTCCCAGATAGGCGACGCGGGCTTGCTCGATCGCGCTGGAGCTGAGCGCAGACATGCGCTTCAGGCGCTCCTCCGCCGCGCGAAAATCGCCGGTTAGAAATTCGCATTCGGCGCGGTTCAGCTCGAGGTCGAATGCAAGCTCATGGCACTGTTGCCAGCGATCGTCCGCCAGCAGCTCCCAGCCTATAGTCAGATAAGTAAGCGCCACCGAGTACGCTGCGGACGCCTTGGCGCGCTTTCCGGCGACTAAATTCAGCCCGGCCAATTGTTCGCGCTCCTCCAGCGAAGTGATAAGAACCGCGCCACGGTTGAGCTGGTTGACGATGTCGAAGATGCCCTCCTCGCGCTTCTCGGCGACAGTGTGCAGCAGAAGCAGCTTCCCGATTCGAAGATGCTCTTCGGGACGCGGTTCTTTCGAGATCAGCGAATACGTGGCTTCTTGGATTCGGTCGTGAATGAATTTGTACGAGCCCTCGAGTCGCTCGATGAAGTCCTGCCGCACCGCCTCCCGGAGATCGCGGTGGACCTGCTCCTCCGACGTGCCCTGAACGAGCGAGAGCGTGGCTGTTGATGCCATGTTTCCAAGGCAAGCGAGCCGCGTCAGCGCTGTCTGGGTTTCAACCGGCAGACGGCCCAACTTGCGAACCATAAGGTCCACGACGTTGTCGGTATAACCCTTTGCGTGAATGCGCGCGAGGTCCCACGACCAGCTCCCCCTGCCGTGATCGAACGCGATCAGTTTCTCTTCTGCTAGGGTAGAGAGGAATTGGATAGCGAAGAACGGATTGCCGCCCGTCTTGTCGTGGACCAACTGGGCGAGCTCCGCAACCGAGCCCGGATGGCTGCGAATCGCATCTGCTATCAAACTTCTCAGCTCTTCGTGCGCAAGCGGCGACAGGACAAACTCATGCACCGACGCTCCTGCTTTGCGGATCGCGTCCAGCTTGCGCGTCAAGGGATGGGTTGGGTCGACTTCGTTGTCTCGATAGGCGCCAATCAGCAAGAGGTATTGCACGTCGAGCTGCGTCACCAGATCCTCGATCAAATCGAGGGTAGCCGCGTCGAGCCACTGCAAGTCGTCGAGAAAGAGCGCCAACGGGTGCTCGGGCCGAGCAAAGACGCCGATAAAGCGGCGGAACACCAGCTGGAAGCGTTTTTGCGCACGTTGCGGCGGAAGTTCTGGGAGCGGCGGTTGCTCGCCGATGATGACCTGCAGTTCCGGGACGAGATCGATGATGAGCTGTCCGTTGGGCCCCAGCGCCTCGAGTAATACCTCACGCCACTCGCGCAGTTCGGCTTCGCTCTTTCCGAGAAGTTGCCGGATCAGGCTCTGAAAGGCCTGCGCTACTGTCGCATAGGGAATAGCTCGTTTGTACTGATCGAACTTGCCGGAGGCGAAAAGCCCCCGCGGCAGTACCAACACCGGCTGCAGTTCGTTGACGACCGAGGACTTGCCGATGCCGGAATAGCCCGAGACCAGGACCAATTCCGGGGGCCCGCCGTCGACGACGCGGTCGAAGGCGGCGAGCAGGATCTCGACTTCGCGCTGCCGGCCGTAGAGCTTCTCGGGAATCAGTAGCCGGTCGGGCGTGTCGTGTTCGCCGAGTGGAAAGTCGTCGAGCCGCTGCTCCGCCTCCCATTCGGCCTGGCAGCGGCGAAGGTCGCTTTCGAGGCCGGCGGCGGTCTGATAGCGGTCTTCGGCTCTCTTCGCCAGCAGCTTCATCACGATCGCCGAGATGGCGCCGGGAATTTCCTTCAGCCGCTCGGCAGGCGGCACCGGCCTCCTGGCGAGATGGCAGTGCACCCATTCCATCGGCTCCGTGGCGGCAAACGGCAAAGCGCCGGCGACCATCTGATAGAAGGTGATGCCGAGTGCGTAGAGGTCGCTGCGGGAATCGACTGATCGGTTCATCCGTCCGGTCTGTTCCGGAGCCATGTAGGCGAGCGTGCCAGCGATCGTCTCCGGAGGGTGAGGTGACTGACGTTCGCGCTCGAAGCGCGAGGCGATGCCGAACCCGGTCAGCCGCACCTCGCCGGTCGTCTCGTTCAGCAGAATGTTGCCCGGCTTGATGTCCTTGTGAACGAGCCCGCGCTGGTGAAGCTTGCCCAGCGCCGTCGCGGCGGAAATGGCGAGACGCAAGAAGCGCCCCGCCTCGATGGGCGCGCCGAGCAAGCGGTCGAGCGGCTCGCCGCCCGCATCCTCGAGGATCAGCATGGTCCGCTCGCCATCGCGCACGAGCTCCAGCGGCCGTGCCGCCCACGTACCGTCGAGCTCATCCTTCAGTTCGTATTCGTGCGTGAGGCGCTCGAGACTCGAACGAGAGGGGTGGTCGGCGACGGGAGCAACGATCAACACCGCGCGCTGCTTGCCATCAGCGCCTAATCGCCAGCCACGCCGAAAGACGCGTTCGTCGTCCTGCCACACGATCTGAGAGCGACCACCCGAGAACGCGACATTCAGCGAATGCGGCACCATTTGTGAGCCTCCGGCATTCGGCCTTCCGATTGAGTTCGCCAAGCAACGCTTTGCGTCGTTCGCGCGGCCTCTCTCCGGCCTGGAGAAATCGTATCCGATCGGCAGAGAAATGCCAGCCGTCCATCTTCCGTGCTCGAAACGAGTGGAACTACGCCTTCTGGTTAGCAGCAATTTGTCGAGATTTGCCGCGCTTTATTAGCGACGGTAGCACATGCGCGTTAAGCAGTGTCACCATCGCGCGAAAATGTCGTCAACATCTTGACTTGCAGCAAACGCAAGACGAGCCGTTTCTCCAACAGCGCGATGGTCGTGATCGGTCAGGGAGGAGTTGTTATGAAAATGCTTTGGCTTTGTATGACGATCGTGGCAAGCCTTGTCGCGTTTGCTTCCGCAGCACAAGCGCACTCGGCTTACGACGGATCATGGGATCTTATCTTTGTGACCCAACGAGGCACCTGCGATCCGACCTATAATTTTTCCGTCAATATCACCAACGGAGTTGTAACTCATCCAAATCTCGTAAGGTTCAGAGGCTACGTGGCGCAGTCTGGTGCGGTTCGCGCGTCGGTGACTGTTCAGGATAGGTATGCGTCGGGCTCGGGAAGGCTGTCGGGAGCTTCCGGCCGAGGCACCTGGAGTGGCCCAATCGGCCGGCGCGCGCTGCTCCGGCTATTGGACTGCACAGCGAAACTAGCATCTGCACTTGGAAGCGACGCGACATAACCAGATCGCGTTTGCCGAGCTGCCGCCGCGCGGCTCCCGTCTTGCGGTACGCACGACGCATAGAACAAGGACATTGCGCCCATGGCGAGAGGGGAAAGAGACCCGGCGGGCCTTGCATGTCTGTTTTGTCGGCTCGATCGAGCCGCACTGCATGTTCAGGATTTCTCCTTTTAAGAACAATTCCAGCCCCCGCAGCGACGGTAGCGTCAATATCCCGCGCTCCTCGAAGAGCCTGCTTCGCAGGCCCGGACAATCAGCTCCGAACCTGCTATAATCACCCAAAATGCCCAAAGCCGCACGTGCATACGCGTCGGAGTAGAGGAACGTGGCGTATTGGGATAACGAATTTCAGCGAGTCCGGTCGCCGCCCCTGCGGTATGGGTTCGCGGTCGTTTCTGTGGGGATCGCGATTGCCGCTGCGCTCGCGATCCAACAATACCAGTTCCGTGATGTGGCGCTGCCGGTACTTGTACTCGTCATCGGCATTGTCACCTGGTACGCGGGGACCGGGCCTGCCGTCGTGGCCGTTCTGCTGGGCACGGCTGCCTTCAACTACTTGTTTGTAGAGCCAGTTCACACCTTCTACATTTCAGCGCAAGACCTCCCTTACTTTCTTGTTTTTGTTTTCTCGGCGATCATAGTTGCCTCCTTCAGCGCTGTTCGGCTTCGAATCGAGGAGAACCTTCGCCACGCCCGCGACCGGCTTCAGGCCGAGCTCGAACAAGGCCAGCGGCGCGAGGCTGCGATTAGCAAGCTCAATCAGGAGCTCAATCTGCGTGCGGCGGAGTTGGCAGCGGCTAACAAGGAACTCGAGGCGTTTGCCTATTCAGTATCGCACGACTTGCGGGCACCACTGCGTCATGTCGTCGGCTACTCCGAACTTCTGCAAAAACATACGCCGAATTCGCTGGACGACAAGAGTCAAAGATACATACAGACGATTCGCGAATCAGGAAAACGAATGGGCAACCTGATCGATGATTTGCTGGCGTTTTCTCGGATCGGCCGCACTGAAAGCAGGACAACGGCAGTGGACCTCCAGCAGCTGGTCAAGGAGGCAGTTTCCGAGATAGAGCCGCAAACGAAGGGACAGGACATCTCCTGGACGATTGATGCACTTCCGGTCTGTTATGGAGATCGTTCGCTACTAAAACTAGTTCTGATGAACCTGCTCTCCAATGCGGTCAAGTTCTCAGGCACACGGCGCCCTGCCAAAATCGAAATTGGCTCGGTGGTTGCCCATGGAGACAAGATCGAAATCTTCGTGAGAGACAACGGCGTCGGGTTCGACATGCAGTACGTCAATAAGCTGTTCGGGGTATTTCAACGGCTGCATCGGGCTGACGAGTTTGAAGGCACGGGGATCGGATTGGCAACCGTTCAGCGCATTGTTCATCGCCATGGCGGGATGGTGCGCGCCGAAGGCGCGGTCGATCAAGGCGCAACTTTTTATTTTTCACTGCCGAAAGCCGCACTTCCAGCGAAGAGGACAGCGAACGCGCCATGAGCGAACTGGGACGAATTCTGATTGTCGAGGACGATCCGAGGGATGTTGAGCTTACGCTCACAGCTCTTGATGAGCACAAACTCGCGAACGAGGTGATCATTACTCGCGACGGCAAAGAGGCTCTCGATTATCTGCATTGTCGAGAACAATTCGCATCGCGCGCCGATGAAAACCCCGCGGTTATTCTGTTGGACCTGAAGCTGCCGAGAGTGGATGGATTGGAGGTCTTGCAGCAGATCAGATCGGATCAAAAGCTGAAGATGATACCAGTGGTGGTACTGACATCGTCACACGAAGAAAAAGACATGCTGGCGACCTATCAGCTCGGGGTAAACGCTTACGTCGTGAAGCCCGTGGACTTTCACGAGTTTGTCAACGCCGTCAAAGAGCTGGGCATGTTCTGGGCGATCATAAATCAACCGCCCCCCGGAAGCGCAAAGAAGGTCTCATGAGTTCGCCAATCGGAATCCTCTTGCTGGAGGATGACCCCAATGACGCGGGCCTTATAGAAGTGCTCCTTGAAGCCGATCACTTAATCTGTCGTATCACCTGCGTGCAAAGTCGCACTGAGTTTCTTGAAGCTCTTGAACGCGCGGAATTTGACCTGATCCTCTCGGACTACAAACTTCCTTCGTTCGACGGACTCTCCGCGTTGAATTTGGCACTGAGTATCTGCCCCGATCTGCCTTTCATCTTCGTTTCTGGCACTCTTGGCGAAGAAGCAGCTATCGAGGCCCTCAAGATCGGGGCCACCGACTATGTTCTGAAGACCAGAATGTCGCGGCTCGTGCCCGCCGTGCGGCGCGCGTTGAGCGAGGCGGGCGATCGAGCTTCGCGCCGACGGGCCGAAGATACGCTGCGTCGGAGAGAAAAAGAGCTTCGGGATACCGTTGAGGCGATACCTGCGATAGCGTTTACGACGCAGGCCGACGGTAGCAGTGTTTGGACAAACCGACAGTGGGTGGATTTTTCCGGGTTGTCCGTAGAAGAGACGTCGGGATCGGGTTGGCAATCTGCGATTCATCCTGACGACCATAATCAACACGTCGCCAAGTGGCATCATTCGATGACAAGTGGTGAGCCATTCGAAAACGAGGCCCGGCATCGCAGTGCAAACGGGGAATACCGCTGGTTCCTGGTCCGGGCGGTGCCGCTACGTGATGAACAGGGCACGATTCTCAAATGGTACGGCATCCTGACGGACATCACCGAACGCAAGCGTGCCGAGGCGGAA
>NZ_JBBIAR010000087.1:0-38101 GCF_054185165.1 Bradyrhizobium sp. UFLA05-109
GCCTGAGCACCGGCCGGTGATCTATATCGCCACGCTCCTGCACGACATCGCCAAGGGACGGCCCGAGGATCACTCCATCGCGGGCGCCAAGGTGGCGCGCCGGCTCTGTCCGCGGCTCGGCTTCAGCCCGGCCGATACCGAGCTCGTGGCGTGGCTGATCGAGGAGCATCTGACCATGTCGACGGTCGCGCAGTCGCGCGACCTCTCCGACCGCAAGACGATCGAGAACTTTGCTGCCGTGGTGCAGTCGGTCGAGCAGATGAAGCTGCTCACGATTCTCACCACCGCGGACATCCGCGGCGTCGGCCCCGGCGTGTGGAACGGCTGGAAGGCACAGCTCTTGCGCTCGCTTTACTACGAGACCGAGCCGGTGCTGACCGGCGGCTTCTCGGAAGTGGACCGGGGCAAGCGCCTTGCCGCCGCGCAGGCGGAATTCCGCATCGCCTTCGCCGAATGGCCGAAGGATGAGCTCGATGGCTATGTCGGCCGGCACTATCCGGCCTACTGGCTCAAGGTCGAGCTGCCGCGCAAGATGCGCCACGCGCGCTTCGTGCGCGCGAGCGAGCAGGCCGGCCACAAGCTTGCAATCAATGTCGGCTTCGACGAGGTGCGCGGCGTCACGGAGCTCACGATCTTCGCCGCCGACCATCCCTGGCTGCTGTCGATCATCGCGGGCGCCTGCGCGTCCGCCGGCGCCAACATCGTCGACGCCCAGATCTACACGACGACCGACGGCCGTGCGCTGGACACCATCTCGATCTCCCGAGAATACGATCGCGATGAGGACGAAGGCCGCCGCGCGACGCGCATCGGCGAGATGATCGAGGACGTGCTGGAAGGCAAGCTGCGGCTGCCCGAGGTGGTGGCGCGGCGCACCGTGCGCAGCAAGGCGAAGCCGTTCGTGATCGAGCCGGAAGTGATCATCAACAACCAGTGGTCCGACCGCTACACCGTGATCGAGGTCTCCGGCCTCGACCGCCCCGGCCTGCTCTACGAGTTGACCACCGCGATCTCCAAGCTGAATCTCAACATCGCCTCTGCGCATGTTGCGACCTTCGGCGAGCGCGCGCGAGACGTGTTCTACGTCACCGACCTCCTCGGCGCGCAAATCAACGCGCCGACGCGGCAGGCTGCGATCAAGAGCGCCTTGACGCATGTGATGGCGGGCGAGAAGGCAGTTCAGCCAGCAGCGTGAAGCGGGCTTGGCGCTGCTATCTCTAAATCTCCACGCCCTCATGTTTCAGCAGCCAGCGTTTGCGCTCGAGGCCGCCGCCGTATTTCACCAGCGAACCGTCGGCGCCGATCAGCCGGTGACAGGGCAGCACAACACTGATCGGATTGGAGCCATTGGCGTGGCCGACAGCGCGCACCGCCCTGGGCATGTCTAGCTTTGCCGCAAATGCGCCATAGCTCAGCGTCGTGCCTGAGGGAATCGTTGCGAGCGCCGTCCAGACCTTGCGCTGGAACGGCGTGCCGGCGACACGCCACCTGATGGTTTTGAGCTTGCCGAGATCACCCTCGAAATAGCCTGACAGCGCGGATCGCATGTCGCCCGGCGCGCGCTGCGCGCGCAAATCCACCGCACCATAATGGAGACGCAGCAGTTCGCACATGCGGTGCTCGTGGTCCTCCCAATCGAGCGCGCGCAGCGTGCCTCCTGCATCCGTAACGAGCAGAGCGATCCCGATCGGCGTTGTCAGGCGATCGAGGCCAAAGGCTGCCGGAATTTGCGTCGAGGTCGTCATCATTGTCTCCGCAAGGATGGGGAACGTTGCCGCGCCAGCACCGCAAACACCACCCGAAAACAGACCCGCCTTGCGCCGTGACGGAGCTTCCTCCACAATCCCTGACAGCGATGGCACCCGCTGCAAACAGCGGAAACAGACCGTTGGCGAACAAATTCCGTCAGGAGGAAGATTCTGAGATGAACAATCACCTAGCCCGTTTGGCCGCCACCGCGGCATTCGCCCTCGCGCTCGCGGCGACGCCGGCGCTCGCCCAGAAGAAATACGACCCCGGCGCCAGCGATACCGAGATCAAGATCGGCCAGACCAATCCATTCAGCGGTCCGGCTTCCGCCTATGCCACCATCGGCAAGACGCAGGCCGCCTACATGAAGATGATCAACGATCAGGGCGGCGTGAACGGCCGCAAGATCAACCTGATCCAGTATGACGACGCCTATAGCCCGCCGAAGGCGGTCGAGCAGGTCCGCAAGCTGGTCGAGAGCGACGAGGTGCTGCTCACCTTTCAGCTTCTCGGGACGCCCTCGAATGCGGCCGTGCAGAAATATCTCAATTCCAAGAAGGTGCCGCAGCTCTTTGCCGCCACTGGCGCGTCGCGGTTCACCGATCCGAAGAACTTCCCGTGGACGATGGGATACAATCCCAACTACTTCGTCGAAGGCCGCATCTACGGCCAGTACATCATCAAGAACCATCCGAACGCCAAGATCGGCATCCTCTATCAGAACGACGATCTCGGCAAAGACTATCTGAACGGCATCAAGGCCGGCCTCGGCGACAAGGCCACAAAGATGATCGTGGCGGAAGCGTCTTACGAAGTCTCGGATCCGACCATCGATTCGCAGATCCTCAAGATCAAGGATGCGGGCGCGGATCTCTTCTTCAGTGCGACGACGCCGAAGCAGGCGGCACAGGCGATCAAGAAGATCGCCGAGCTCGACTGGCATCCGGTTCACATCCTCGACATCAACTCCGTATCGGTCGGCGCGGTGATGAAGCCGGCGGGGCTCGAAGCTTCCAAGGGCGTGATCAGCGTGAATTACGGCAAGGATCCGCTCGATCCGACCTGGAAGGACGATCCAGGCATGAAGAAGTATTTCGAGTTCATGGCAAAGTACTATCCCGAAGGCGACAAGGACTCGCTCTTCAACGCCTATGGCTACTCGACGTCTCAATTGATGGTCTACGTGCTGCAGAAGTGCGGCGACGACCTGACGCGTGAGAACGTCATGAAGCAGGCGACCAGCCTGAAGGACGTCAAGCTCGACCTGGCGCTGCCAGGCATTGTCGCCAACACGTCTCCGACCGACTATCGCGTCAACAAGCAGCTTCAGATGATGAAGTTCAACGGCGAACGTTGGGAACTGTTCGGCCCGATCCTGGAGGATGCAGGCCCGGCAGGTTAGTCCGTTAGGCTAGAGCGTACGCGCTCTCGCTCCCTCCCCCCTTGCGGGGGAGGGTTGGGGAGGGGGTGCCACACGGGCGGTCTTTCCGTTGCGCGAAACTCCCCCTCCGCTTTGTTGCTGGCAGTTCGGATTCAAAGCGCTGATCTGGCCTGGGGCTGCCCCCCTCCCTAGCCCTCCCCCGCAAGGGGAGGGAACGCAGCGGAGATTGAGGACTGACTTCATTCCGACGTCGAATAGTCCCCTCGCCTACTCCGGCACCTCGCCAAAATTCTTTCCCACCGGCAGCACCGCATGCCGGATCAACCGTGAGTCCTCGACGGCCGCTTGCCGGTGTTTCACCGCTTCGCGATAGACGGGGTCGCGGATCATCTCGACGAAGGCGGCGACGCTTGGATATTCGGCGATGAAGCAATGATCCCAGCGTTCGGCCTCGGGGCCGATCAGCATGATCTCGAACTTGCCCTGCCAGACGATGCGGCCGCCGAGGCGTGTGAACACCGGGCCGCTGTCGCGACCATAGGCCGCATAGGCCTCGGCGCCAGACATTTTCCGGCCGTCCGGATAAGCCGCCTCCTTGCGCAGGCGGACCAGGTTGAGCATGTGGATCGGGCCCGGGCGGTCGTTCTCCCGGAATTGCGCGAAAATCTCCTTGGTCGGATCGATATGGCCCATGAGCGTTCCCTTTCGTTGATGTCTCGATCCTAGCTTTGCCGCTTCCCTCGCGGAACCACCAGCACGCGCCCGCCGCACCTCCTAATCGCGCGTTAAGCTTTGCGTAACCGGGCCTTAAACAGGCACGGTTAGCGTGTGGTGGGGTGGGCTGACCGGGCGTTTTGTGGATGGCGTGGGCAAAGAAAAAAGGCGGGCGCAAGGAGCCGCTGTTTGGCTTGCCCGCAGCGTTGGCCGATTTGCGCCTGACCGCGGCCGATCGAATCCCCAATGCCGCCGACGACAAGCCGAAGAAGGTCAAGGCCAAGCAAAAAAGCGACGACGCCGATGACGAGCCGCCGCGGGAAAGGAAAGCGCCCGTGAGCCGCAGCGGCGCAAAGCGAAGGTCGAAGTCGAAGTCCAGCTTTGGCATTGGCCGTCTGTTCTATTGGGGCGCGGTGCTCGGCCTGTGGGGCGTGATCGCCGTGATCGGCATCGTGATCTGGGTCGGCGCCCATTTGCCGCCGATTCAATCGCTGGAAATTCCCAAGCGCCCGCCGACGATCCAGATCGTCGGCATGGACGGCAGCGTGCTGGCGCAACGCGGCGAGATGGCCGGCGCCAATGTGGCGCTGAAGGATCTGCCGCCGTATTTGCCGAAGGCCTTCATCGCCATCGAGGACCGCCGCTTCTATTCGCATTTCGGCATCGACCCGGTCGGCATCCTGCGCGCTCTGGTCACCAACGTTCTCCATCGCGGTGTCTCGCAGGGCGGCTCGACGCTGACGCAGCAACTCGCCAAGAACCTGTTCCTGACGCAGGAGCGCACCATGCAGCGCAAGCTGCAGGAGGCCGAGCTTGCGATCTGGCTGGAGCGCAAGCACTCCAAGAACGAGATTCTGGAACTCTACCTCAACCGCGTCTATTTCGGCTCCGGCGCCTATGGCGTGGAAGCTGCCGCGCAAAAATATTTCGGCAAGTCGGCCAGGAACGTGAGCATCGCGGAGGCCGCGATGCTGGCGGGCCTCGTCAAATCGCCCTCGCGCCTTGCACCCAACCGCAATCCCGAAGGCGCCGAGCAGCGCGCGCAGGTCGTGCTCGCCGCGATGGCGGACGCCAAATTCATCACCGAAGCCCAGGCGCAGGCCTCGATCGGCCATCCCTCCTACAACGTGAAGCCCGCCGGCGCCGGTACCGTTAACTACGTCGCCGACTGGATCGGCGAAGTGCTGGATGATCTCGTCGGCCAGATCGACCAGAGCATCACGGTCGAGACCACGATCGATCCAAAGCTCCAGAGCGTGGCGGAGGCCGCCATCATCGACGAACTCGCAGCGAAAAGCGTGAAGTTCAACGTCAGCCAGGGCGCGCTGGTGGCGATGACGCCGGACGGCGCCGTGCGCGCCTTGGTCGGCGGGCGGAACTATTCGGAGAGCCAGTACAACCGCGCGGTAACCGCCAAACGCCAGCCAGGCTCCTCGTTCAAGCCGTTCGTCTATCTGACCGCGCTCGAGCAGGGGCTGACGCCCGACACCATTCGCCAGGACGCGCCGATCGAGGTCAAGGGCTGGAAGCCCGAGAACTACACACATGAGTATTTCGGCGCGGTGACGCTGACGCAGGCGCTCGCGATGTCGCTCAACACCGTCGCAATCCGCCTCGGCCTCGAAGTCGGGCCGAAGAACGTGGTACGCACCGCGCACCGGCTCGGCATCTCCTCGAAGCTCGAGCCCAACGCCTCAATCGCGCTCGGTACCTCCGAAGTCTCGGTCGTCGAGCTGGTCGGCGCCTATGCGCCGTTCGCCAATGGCGGCCTCGCGGTGTCGCCGCATGTGGTGACGAAGATCAAGACGATAGAAGGCGGCAAGCTGCTCTACATGCGCCAGCCCGACGAGCGCAACCAGGTGATCGAGCCGCGCTATGTGGCGATGATGAACACGATGATGCGTGAAACGCTGATCTCCGGCACCGCCAAGAAGGCGGAGATCCCGGGCTGGATGGCCGCCGGCAAGACCGGCACCAGCCAGGATTACCGCGACGCCTGGTTCATCGGCTACACCGCCAACCTCGTCACCGGCGTCTGGCTCGGCAATGACGACAACTCGCCGACCAAGAAGGCGACCGGCGGCGGCCTGCCGGTGGAGGTCTGGTCCCGCTTCATGCGCACCGCGCACGAAGGCGTGCCGGTGGCAGCCTTACCGAATTCGCAAGTCGGCTGGGGCCTGTCGAACCTCGCTCAGGCAGCCTCGCAGGTCTCTGCGCCGACGCCACCCGCTCCCGTCAACAACACTCGCCCGCCCACGACGCGCGCCAATGTCAGACCGGAGCCGGCCGCGGGGCTCGACGGCTGGCTGATGGACCGGTTGTTTGGCGGGAACAGGTAGCGGCGGGATCGCGACCTGAGACTCCTCCAGCAAGAACGTCGAAAACAACCCCATGCAAAGTAGCCGGCGATTTCCGGCATGACGTGCGGTGGATTGTACGAAACCACTGATACAGCGGGGCAAATCAAGAGCACGGCGCAATCAGCGCGGCGTGGGGCGGGAATCGCGCGAAACACGCTGATGCCGCCTCATTCTCCGCTGTCATTCCCCGCGAAAGCGGGGAATCCAGTACGCCGCAGCTTCTCCGTATTACGTCCCGGCCTCTGGGATACTGGATCGCCCGCTTTCGCGGGCGATGACAGCTTCGAATACAGCAGACGGCTTACAATGTGGCTGGTAGCGAGAGACTTAATCCTCGATCCCGTACCGATGCAGATCGTTGCCGTGCGTGTCGAGCCACTTTTTGGCGCGCTCCACCGACGGGCAGACCTTTGCGCAGACGCGCCAGAACCGCGGCGAGTGGTTCATCTCGACGAGATGGGCGACCTCGTGGGCTGCAAGATAGTCCAGCACGTAAGGCGGCGCGAGGATCAGGCGCCACGAGAACGACAGCGAGCCGGCAGAGGTGCAGGAGCCCCAGCGGCTCGATTGATCGCGGATCGACAGCCGCCTGACGCGAACGCCGAGCTCGGCGGCATAGGCTTCCGCCGCCCGCTGCAAATCGTGGCGCGCCTCGCGCTTGAGGAAGTCATGAACACGGCGATCGACGTGATCGACGCCGCCTGCAACGCAGATGATGCGCTCGCCGCTATCGCGCGTCTCGGTCCACACCGTGCCGCGCACGCCGGCGCGATGCACGATCCGGTGCGGCAAGCCCCGAAGCGGTATCACGGTGCCCGCCTGGAACGGCGCGGCCTTCGGCAAGCGGCCAAGGCGCGCGGCAATCCATGCGCCGTGACGCTGCGCGAAGTCTTTTGCCTCCGCGAGCGTGCCACGCGGCGGCATGGTGAGGATCGCCTCGCGATCGCTCGGATGAATTCGAAGCGTATAGCGCCGCGCGCGACGGTGCCGACGCAGCCTTATCGCGAAGAATTGCGACCCGTGGTGGATCACAAAGGTCTTGGGTTCGTGGGGCCGCCGATAAAGGAGCGCGCGAGTGGCCATGTCTGTCAGTCCGGGGAGCAGGAGATCGCCCGGATTCTGCCATAACCGCCGCCACGGAAAGCGCTCGGCGCAAAAACAAATCATTTGCCCAATATACAGGGGTTCGCAGCGCGGGAGGCCCTACAGACTGGGGTTGGAACCCGATTTTTTCGCCCCCGCCGGACGCATGCTGGGGCCCCAAAATCTGAGGCGGCACTCACTCCTAGAAAACTACCTAAATACCGCGAATCTGCCGGGAACCCGGGCCCGTCGGAAGGCCCTGGCGGACGCGGGAAACCCGAAAAAGCGGCCTATTCGGCCGCCAGCGCCAATGAAGCCTTCGGATTCGCCGCCGAAATCATGAAATCGTGGATACGCGGAACGATTTCCGACTTGAAGCGCGAGCCGTTGAACACGCCGTAATGTCCAACGCCCTTCTGCACGTAATGCACGCGGCGATTTTCGGGGATCGAGCTGCACAAACCATGTGTCGCTTCGGTCTGACCGAGACCCGAGATGTCATCGTTCTCGCCTTCCACCGTCATCAACGCGACGCGCGTGATCTTGGTGGGATCAACCCGTATGCCGCGGTGGGTCATCTCCCCCTTCGGCAGCGCGTGCTTGACGAACACGGTGTCGACCGTCTGCAGGTAATACTCCGCGGTCAGGTCCATTACCGCGAGATATTCGTCGTAGAAGTCGCGGTGCTTGTCGACGAGATCGCCGTCGCCCTTCACCAGATTGGCAAACAGCTGCTTGTGCGCATCCATGTGCCGGTCGAGATTCATGCTGATGAAGCCGTTGAGCTGCAAGAAGCCCGGATAGACGTCGCGCATCATGCCCGGATGCGGGAACGGCACCTTGGTGATGACGTGATTGCGGAACCAGTCGATGCCGCGTTCCTCGGCAACCTTGTTCACCGCCGTCGGATTGCGGCGGGTGTCGATCGGGCCGCCCATCAGCGTCATCGAGGTTGGCACGAACGGGTCGCGCCGCGCTTCCATGATAGAGACGGCGGCGACGACAGGCACGGAGGGCTGGCACACCGCCATCACGTGGGTGTTGCCGCCGAGCACATGCAGCATCTCAATGACGTAGTCGATGTAGTCGTCGAGATCGAAGCGGCCTTCGCTCAATGGGACCATGCGAGCGTCGGCCCAATCGGTGATGTAGACCTCATGCGCGGGCAGCAGGGCCTCGACCGTGCCGCGAAGCAGCGTTGCGTAGTGGCCGGACATCGGCGCCACGATCAGCACGCGCGGCTGCGGGCTGCGCAGCGGACGGGTAAACTTGCGGTCGAAATAAAGCAGCCGGCAAAACGGCTTTTCCCAGACTGGCCGGACCTCGACGGGAACGCGGATGCCGTTGACCTCGGTGTCGTCGATGCCCCATTCCGGCTTGCCGTAGCGGCGCGTCGTGCGCTCGAACAATTCGCAGGCCGCGGCCAGCGACTTGCCCAGGTCGGTGTGCGACCACGGATTCAGGGGATTCTGAAACAAGATCTTGGTGGCGTCGGTGACCGCGCGCGCCGGATTGAGAGAGGCCTGCGCCATCTCGTACATCCAGTACATCGGCGTCGTCAGAACCGGACTGCCTTCGGCCACCAGGGGCGGCGCGCCGCCAAACTCACCAATAGGCATATCGTATATCCTCTCGCATCGCAGCATACTGCCGAATGCGTAATATTGCGTCAATGCATGGTTCCGTACATGTACGGGCTCTGAGTAGCAAAAACGAGCCTGAATCCACGGGAAAGTGAATCTACTCGCCGCTGGACAGCAGCGAGCCGTGCTTCTTGGCGCTGCGCAAAAGGGCAAGGAATGCCCCGAAAGATGCAGCCAGGAGGCCGGCATTGATGGCAAGCGCATCGAGCATCAGGTCGGCGCGGAAACTGTGCTCGATCAGCAGCGCCCGCATTCCCTCGAACACGTAGGTCGGCGGGAGCGTCCAGGCGACGACTTGCAGCCAGGGCGGCAGCACGCTCACGGGATAGTAGATGCAGGCGAGCGGCATGATCGCGAACATCAGCGTCCAGACGATGCTTTCGGCTCCAAGCCCGTTCCGCAACACCAGGCCGGAGACGAAGATGCCGACAGACCAGCTCGTGAAGATCAGATTGCAGAAGAACGCGATCAGCGGCAGGCCGAGGCTGTAGACGTTGAAGTGAAACAGAAACAGCGCAAGCAGCGTCATCGGGATGACGCCGATCGCGAGCCGGATCAGGCTCATGACCATGAGCGCGAGCAGGAACTCGATCGGCTTGAGTGGGCTCATCATGAGATTGCCGAGGTTGCGCGCCCACATCTCTTCCAGGAACGAGATCGAGAAGCCGAGTTGGCCCCGGAACAGGATGTCCCAGAGAATGACGGCGCCGATCAGCGTGCCTCCGGCCCGCGCGAAGAAATTGGCGTTTTGCGCGATATAGAGCTGGATGAAGCCCCAGGTGATGACCTGCAGCGCCGGCCAGTAGAGCAGCTCCAGAAGCCGCGGCCAGGACGACATCAACAGGTACCAGTAGCGCAGGATCATCGCATTGATGCGATGCATCGCCAGGCCGCGATGGAGCGCAAATTCCCTCATTGCTGCGATCCGTAGCCCGGATGAGCGAAGCGATATCCGGGACTTTGCTTGCGGCGTTCCCGGGTATCGCTGCGCTCACCCAGGCTACGGCTGAAGCATAGGGGCTCGCTCATCGCGCCGCCTCCCGCGCCGCTCCGTTGCTGCGGCCGCGCGCGACGTCCAGAAACACCTCTTCCAGCGTGGCACGGTTGTAGCGAGCCATGATGGCGTCGGGCGTGTCGTCGTCCTCGATGCGGCCGCGCTTCATGATGATGACACGGTCGCAGAGCCGCTCGACCTCGAGCATGTTGTGCGAGGCGAGCAGGATGGTCGCATTGTGCGCTTTCCGGTAGGCCTCGAGATGCGCCCGCACCCAGTCGGCGGTGTCAGGGTCGAGCGAGGCCGTCGGCTCGTCCAGAAGCAGCAGCTCGGGCTCGTTGATCAGCGCCTTCGCAAGCGCAACGCGGGTCTTCTGCCCGGCCGAGAGCTTGCCGTTGGCCCGGTCGAGGAATTCGTTGAGATCGAGATCGTCGGCAAGCTGCGCGATGCGACCGGACAGATCCTTCACCGCATAGAGCTTGCCGAAAATCGTCAGATTCTGCCGCACCGTGAGCCGCATCGGCATGTCGACATAGGGGCTTTCGAAATTCATCCGGCCGAGCACATCGGCGCTCTCCTCGGGCATCCGATGCCCGAGCACCCGCACGCGGCCGGAGGTCGGCAGCACGAGGCCCATGATCATCGCGATTGTCGTGGTCTTGCCGGCGCCGTTGCCGCCGAGCAGACCCGTAATGCTGCCGCGCGGGAGCGTAAAGGAAATGTCGTCGACCGCGCGGGTCTGCTTGTAGACCTTGACGAGATGGTCGACCTCGATCGCCGCCGACGGGGTGCGCTCCGCGACAGTCAGCCGACTTGAAGCCTTATCATTCTCCGTCATGCTGGGCGTTCTTCTGCTATTGCGGCGGCCAGCGCAAGACTTGTAACCAGACGGATTGTATGAGCCACCCGCGTTTGCGACCCGAGAAGGCAGTGCCCAATTGGCCGATATGACTGAAATTGCCGCTTCCGAGTTTCGCCATTCGCGGCGACATATCCGCCTGGATACGATCCTGCGGCTGCGCTGGCTCGCAGTGCTGGGCCAGCTCGCCGCCATCTTCGTCGTGGCGCAGGGGCTGGAATTCAACGTCCCGATCATTCCCTGTATCACCATCATCGGGCTGTCGGCGGCGCTCAACCTCGCTCTGCAAATGGCGGTCAATCCGATGCAGCGGCTGGAGGGTGCCCACGCGGCCGCGCTGCTGGCGCTGAACATCGTGGAACTGGCCGGCCTGCTGTTCTTCACCGGCGGATTGGAGAACCCGTTCTCATTCCTGTTCCTGGCCCCGGTCCTGATCTCCGCGACCGCGCTGCCGGCCCGGCTCACCTTCGGCCTCGGCCTGCTGGCGGTCGCCTGCGCCTCGATCCTGGTCTTCTTTCATCTGCCGCTGCCCTGGGACACCGACGATCCCCTGGTGCTGCCGCCGATCTATCTGGTCGGCGTCTGGCTTTCGATCGTGCTCGCGATCGGCGTCACCAGCCTCTACTCCTTCCAGGTGACGGAAGAGGCGCGCAAGCTCGCAGACGCGCTCGCCGCAACCGAGCTGGTGCTGACGCGCGAGCAGCATCTGACCCAGCTCGACGGACTTGCGGCCGCCGCCGCGCATGAGCTCGGCACGCCACTGGCGACCATCTTCCTGATCTCGCGCGAACTGGAGAAGACGGTGAAGGACGCCAGCTTCGCCGCCGATCTGAAAACCCTGCGCGAGCAGACGCAGCGTTGCCGCGACATCCTGAGCAAGATCACCCAGCTCTCCTCCACCGGTGCGCCGTTCGACCGCATGAAGCTGTCCGAGCTGATCGAGGAGGTCGTGGCACCGCACCGCGATTTCGGTGTCGCGATCAAGGTGCGGATCGCGGTGGCGGCCACGGTGGAACCGGTCGGCTCGCGCAATCCCGCGATCCTCTATGGCGTCGGCAATATCGTCGAAAATGCCGTCGATTTCGCCCACACGACCGTCGAGGTGAACGCCTGGTGGAACATCGACAACATCGAGATCGTGATCTCTGACGATGGTCCCGGCATTCCGCCCGACATCTTGAACCGGATCGGCGAACCCTATCTGTCGCGGCGGCGCTTGCAGGACGACAGCGGAGGCGAGCGTCGCGGCCTGGGGCTCGGGGTGTTCATCGCACGCACGCTCCTGGAGCGCACGGGCGCCAAAGTCTCGTTTACCAATCGGACGTTTCCCGAGCATGGCGCCGTGGTACAGATCGTATGGCCGCGCGAGCGTTTCGAGGGTACCGAGACGGCCGAAGAAACAATAGGATAGGGCCGCGACGTTGGGTCGCACTGTAGGTACGATCGACTTTCGGCGACCTTGGCAGCGCCCGATTGCAACGCCATATGTCAGGGCGCTGGAGAGAGGACAAAACCTTGAACGCCATCGCCGAACTGAATGAACAGGCCGACCGCTCGCTCTTGATCGTCGAGGACGACAAGCCGTTTCTGGAACGCCTGTCGCGCGCCATGGAGACGCGCGGCTTCACAGTGACCTCCTGCGATACCGTCTCGGATGGACTGGCTGAGATCGGCAAAGCCGCGCCAGCATTCGCGGTGGTCGACTTGCGGCTCGGCGACGGCAACGGCCTCGACGTGGTCTCGGCGCTGAAGAAGAAGCGCCCCGACGCGCGCGCCATCGTGCTCACCGGCTATGGCAACATCGCCACTGCGGTGACCGCGGTGAAGATGGGCGCGATCGATTATCTCTCCAAGCCCGCTGACGCCGACGATGTCGTAGCGGCCCTGCTGTCGACCGGCACCGAAAAGTCCGAGCTGCCGGCGAACCCGATGTCGGCCGACCGTGTGCGCTGGGAGCACATCCAGCGCATCTACGAGATGTGCAACCGCAACGTCTCGGAAACCGCGCGCCGCCTCAACATGCATCGCCGCACCTTGCAGCGCATTCTGGCCAAGCGCGCGCCAAGGTAGCTCCGCATATCGTAGGGTGGGTAAAGGCGCGGAGCGCCGTGCCCACCTCTTCTGCTTCATATTCGGCGGTTTAAGTGGTGGGCACGCTTCGCTTTGCCCACCCTACAAGACTACAAATCGCTGCCCGCTACTCCCAAAACTCTTGGACCATCCAGCATTGAGGCAGAAGAGGTGGGCACGGCGCTAGGCGCCTTTGCCCACCCTACGAAGTCGCCGCTACTCCCAAAACTCCGCATGGCCTTGCGGATCGACCAGACGGTTGATCCTGAGCGCGGCGGCCATCGCAAAACGCACCGTCATCTGCTTGCGCGTCGGGGCCGGCAACTTGTGTTCAGGCGCCTCGCAGTGGAGATGCGCGCCGTAGGCGTCTGCGATGATCAGGCCGGTGTCTTGCGGAAAGATCTCGCAAGGCAGGTCCTGCGTGAAGGCAAAGAACAGCCGGTCGCAATGGGCGCGGTATTCATGCCACTTCTGGTCGCTGCGCAGATCCTCGACCGATGACTTGATCTCGACGATCCAGATCTCGCCGCGCTCGTTCAGCGCGACGAGATCGGCACGACGGCCCGACGGCAGCGGCAGTTCGCTGATGCAGGAGAAGCCGAGCGATCGCAACAGCCGCGCCGTGCCGCGCGCGACCGCGAGCGCGGTCTCGGACTGGCGGCCGTCAGGCGGCGGCATGAGAGCGATATGGCGGGCGGCGTTGTCCATGGGATGAGTTTAGCCGATTCCAGTTGCTGGGCACACTGTACGATGGAGGCGAGCTGCAGCCCATTCTCATTCGTCATTTCGGGGCGCGCGCAGCACGAGCCCGGGACGACGGCGAGTTGAGGCGGGAACCTTGCCTTCCACCCGCACTTATCACGCAGCCACTCATCGCCGTGCGGACCAACGAGGCTGCCCCGACATGATCGACGACCTCTGGTACAAGAACGGCGTCATCTACTGCCTGTCTGTTGCCACCTACATGGATGCCAACGGCGACGGCGTCGGCGATTTCAAGGGGCTGTTGCGGCGGCTCGATTATCTGGACGGCCTCGGCATCACGGCGATCTGGCTGATGCCGTTTCAGCCGTCGCCCGGCCGCGATGATGGCTACGACATATCAGACTATTACGGTGTCGACCCACGCTACGGCACGCTCGGCGACTTCGTCGAGTTCGCCCATGGCTGCAAACAGCGCGGCATCCGCGTCATCATTGACCTCGTCGTCAACCACACCTCGGACCAGCATCCGTGGTTCAAGGACGCGCGCAGCTCGAAGGACTCGCGCTATCGCGACTGGTATGTGTGGTCCGACAAAAAGCCTGCGAACTCAACCAAGGGCGTCGTGTTTCCGGGCGTGCAGAAATCGACCTGGACGCGCGACAGGGAAGCAGGCGCCTGGTACTTCCACCGCTTCTACGACTTCCAGCCCGACCTCAACACCTCGAACCCGCATGTGCAGGCGGAGCTTCTGAAGATCATGGGCTTCTGGATCCAGCTCGGCGTCTCCGGCTTCCGGATGGATGCCGTGCCATTCGTGATCGCCACCAAGGGTGCGAAGGTCAAGGCGCCGACGGAGCAGTACGACATGCTGCGCTCGTTCCGCGAATTCCTGCAATGGCGCGAGGGCGACGCGATCATCCTTGCGGAAGCCAATGTGCTGCCCAGGACAGACATGGAGTATTTCGGCGGTGACGGCGACCGCATGCACATGATGTTCAACTTCCACGTCAACCAGCACATGTTCTATGCGCTGGCCTCGGGCGACTCGCGCGCGCTCGCCAAGGCGCTGAAGGCGACCAAGCCGCGGCCGGCCTCCGCGCAATGGGGCATGTTTCTGCGCAACCATGACGAGCTCGATCTCGGACGCCTGACGAAGGCCCAGCGCGACGCCGTGTTCAGATGCTTCGGGCCGGACAAGGATATGCAGCTCTACGATCGCGGCATCCGCCGGCGGCTTGCGCCGATGCTCGGCGGCGACCGCCGCCGGCTCGAGCTTGCCTACAGCCTGATGTGCACGCTGCCGGGGACGCCGGTGATCCGCTATGGCGACGAGATCGCGATGGGCGACGACCTGTCGCTGCCCGAACGCTCCTGCGCGCGCACGCCGATGCAATGGTCGACCGAGCCGCATGCCGGCTTCACCGACGGCAACAGCCCCGTCTTGCCGGTCATCGACAAGGGACCGTATGGCTTCGGGCACGTCAACGTCGCCAAGCAACGGCGCGATCCGAACTCGATGCTGAACTGGACCGAGCGAATCATCCGCATGCGCAAGGAGGTGCCGGAGGTCGGCTGGGGCGACTTCGAGGTCATCGCCGTGCACGACCCCGCCGTCTTCATCATCCGCTATGACTGGCGCAACAATTCGGTGCTGTTCGTGCACAATCTCGATGAGAAGCCACGCGAGATCGCGTTCTCGGCCAAGCTGCCCGAGGGCCATGGCGGGCTGCTGATCAATCTTCTGGCGGAAGACCACAGCCGCGCCGACAAGCGCGGCCAACACCACGTCGTGCTCGAGCCTTACGGCTATCGCTGGTACCGCGTCGGTGGGCTCGATTATCTCTTGAAGCGCAGCGATATCGACACCAGGGCGATGCGGAAGAATGCGCGTGGACGCTAACGCGCTCCGTCATCGCCCCGGCACGATCACCATGCCTTCGTTGCCGCGCAGGTCGAGCACGCCCTCGAGCTCTTCGCCCTCGCGGTCGAGGAAGGTCGAAAGCAGGATCTCGCTGCCGAAGGGAGCCGCGCTGGTGGTGACGGCGACGGGGTCCGGGCCGAGATTGAGCACGACGACCAGCGCTTGGTCGCCGGCCTGCCGGCGATAGATCAAAAGGTCGCCTTGCGCAGCGATCGGATGATAGTCGCCCGCGACCAGCGGCGGATGCGCCTTCCGCAAGGCGATCAGGCGCTTGTAGAGATTGAGGATCGAGAATTTGCCGGCCTCGAGATTGACCACGTTCTCATGAACGTAGATCTCCGGCAGCGGCAGCCACGGCGGAACCTCCGAGAAGCCGCCAAAACTCGAGGAATCCCATTGCATCGGGGTACGGCAGCCGTCGCGGCCGACGCCGATGCCGGGCACGTTCTTTTCGAAGGGATCGCGGACATCCTCGGGCGCGATCGCAACCTGGTTCATTCCGATCTCGTCGCCGTAATACAGCGTCGGCGTACCGCGCAGCGTCAGCAGCAGCATGGCAGCGACCCGCGCCTGCTCCGGCCCGACGCGGCTCGCGACGCGCGGCCGGTCGTGATTGCCGAGTACCCAGTTCGGCCATGCGCCCTTCGGCAGCGCCTTCTCATAGTCCTCGATGATCTTCTCGACCGAGCGTGCGCTCCAGAAGGTCGAGAGCAGCGCAAAGTTGAACGGCATCTGCGCGCCGGTAAGATCGTTGCCGTAATAGGCCATCAGGCGATGCAGCGGCAGATAGATCTCGCCGATCAAGACGCGCGCGCCAAAGGCATCCGTGACGCGCCGCATCTCGGCGATGACGTCATGCACCTCGGGCTGGTCGGTCGAATATTGCGTGAGGATTTTTTCATTCGGCGGCCGGCCCTCGACATAGTACGGGTTCGGCGGGTTATCGCGGAAGTCGGCGTCCTTGATCAGGTGCCAGATGACGTCGACGCGAAATCCATCGACGCCCTTCTCCAGCCAGAACCGCATCACGCCATACATCGCCTCGCGGACATCTGGGTTGCGCCAGTTGAGGTCCGGCTGCTGGGCGAGGAATGCGTGGTAGTAATATTGACCGGTCGCCTCGTCATATTGCCAAGCGCTGCCGCCGAACTCGGACAGCCAGTTGTTCGGCGGCCCGCCATCGGGTCCGCCATCACGCCAGATGAACCAGTCGCGCTTGGGGTTGTCGCGCGAGGAGCGGCTCGCGATGAACCAGGGATGCTGGTCGGAGGTGTGGTTCGGCACGAGATCGAGGATCAGCTTCAACCCGTTCTCATGCGTGGCCTCGAGCAGCGCATCGAAATCCTCCATGGTGCCGAACAGGGGATCGATGCCGGTGTAGTCGGAGATATCGTAGCCGAAATCGGCCATCGGCGACCGGAAGACCGGCGACAGCCAGATGGCATCGACGCCGAGCGATTTCACGTAAGCCAGGCGCCGGAGGATACCGGCGAGATCGCCGACCCCGTCGCCATCGGTGTCCTGAAAGGAGCGCGGGTAGATCTGATAGAAGATGCCGTCGCGCCACCAGTACTCGTCGCCCTTAGCCATGCTGGAATCGCCGCTCCAAAATCTGCCTCGCGCCAAGCAACGCGCTGGCAACGCCGGAGTTCAGACCAGCAGGCCTTTGAGACCGCCGTGTGACCGCGCGAGCGCCTGTTCCCGCATCCCTAGGAAACGAATCTTTTGCTTGGCGGGCCGCCAAAAATCGGCAATGTGAGGCCATGACCGAGCAAACTGAACAATCCCAGGCGGCGAAAGCGGGCGCAATCATCGTTCCGGTGACGCTGTTCGAGCAGAACTGCACCATCATCTGGGACGAACCCAACAAGAAGGCTGTGGTGATCGATCCCGGCGGGGACGTTGCCAAGATCCTGGACGCGATCAGCCAGACCGGCGTGACCGTGGAGAAGATCTGGCTGACGCACGGCCATATCGATCACGTCGGCGGTGCCGCCGATCTGCGCGACGCCCTGAAAGTGCCTATCGAAGGGCCGCACATCGCCGACAAGTTCCTGCTCGACAATGTGGTCGAGAGCGGCGCGCGCTTCGGCATGACCGGCGTGCGCAATTTCGCACCGGACCGCTGGCTGGAGGAAGGCGACACCGTCTCGATCGGCGATCTCTCCTTCGAGATCCTGCACTGCCCCGGCCACTCGCCCGGCAGCGTCGTCTTCTTCAACAAGGAGCTGCGCTTTGCCCATGTCGGCGACGTCCTGTTCGCAGGTTCAGTCGGCCGCACCGACCTGCCCGGCGCCAGTCACGCGACGCTGATCAACTCGATCAAGACGAAGCTTTTGCCGCTCGGCGACGACGTCGGCTTCATCTGCGGCCATGGCGCGGGCTCGCGCATCGGCCATGAGCGGATGACCAACCCCTTCATCACCGGCGAGATGTAGCTCAGACTGCCCTACTCGGCTGCGTCTGCGAGCGCCGCCGGCTCGTTCAAATGCCGCTCGCCCCAATCGCGGATCGCCGATATCACGGGCACGAAGCTCTTGCCCTTGCGGGTGAGGCGGTATTCGACCTTCGGCGGCACCACGCCAAAATCCCGGCGATCGATCAGCCCGCTCTCGGTGAGCGCCTTCAATTCGCGGCTGAGCACGCGCGGGGTGATCTCGGCGCTGCCAGCGGCACCTCGAAGCAGGCCGCTCCTGATCTCGCCATAGCGGCGCGGCCCGTCCTTCAGGTCCCAGACGATCCTGAGCTTGTACTTGCCTGCGATCATCTTCTGGAAGGCTGCGACCGGGCAGCTCCGCAGGGCCGATCTCGCTTTCGCCATCTCGTCACCTCTCTGCGCTCGGAAGAGGATAGGACGGACCCCAAAAAAGTCCATACTATCAATTTTGTCCATACTTGCAGGACTGCCCCCAAGGCGCAGATGATGACGCACATGACGAAGGGAGCGTCACATGAAGCACTTCATGATCAAGTACCAGTTCAAGAACGGCACGACGGAGGCCTGGCACCAGGAGATCGGCCGCTTCATCAAGGCGATCGACGCGGATCCGGAGCTGAAGGGACGGATCGGCTATCGATGCATGAAGAACCGCGACGACAACAGCTATTTTCATCTTGCCAGCGTCACCGACGATGCCGCACAGAAGACGCTGCAATCGCGCGACTTCTTCAGGCACTATACCGAGATGACGCGAAAGGTCGCCGGCGGCGAGGTGACGGTGACGCCGATCGAGCTGATCGATCAGACGGCGTAGGATTGACGCTGTAGCGCCGCCACGAACTCAGCCGTCGTCCCGGATCTGCGCTTGTCCGGGACGACGAGTTGAAATTGCCGCTACTTCATCAGGCCCGCGGCCGTCAGCGCGCGGGTGATGACGGCGCTGATGTCGAAGCCTCGCTTGGCCTTCTTGCTGGGCTTGGCCTTGAGCTTGGCATTCGTTGGCGGCTCGGCGACGGCGGCGCGGATCGACCTCGCAAGATGCGGCGCGGGCGACAGGGCCGGCGCCGGCTTCGCCACCGCGGTCGGCTTCTTCTCCGGCGCGGGGCTGCGGATCCAGTCGGTCAGGCCGAAAAATTTTGCGATGTGGTACGACGAGGAGATGCCGGCCTCGATCAGGAAGGCGCCCTCGATGCCGTAGCGATGATCGTTGTCGGCGATGCCGAGCGGCGTACCGTGCGCCATGTCGGTGATAGCGAAGGATTCGACGATGGTCTCGCCGTCCGCATTCCACCAGGCCTGGCGCGGGTAGCCGTCGACGACGGTCTCCGCCATCGGCGTCAGCGGCAGATCATGCAGGTCGAGCCACTGCTTGACGATCTCATCTGCATTGCCGGGATTGACGGTGCGGTCGGCGCTGCCGTGCCAGACCGAAATCTTCGGCCAGGGGCCGCGATGATCGGACGCCTTGCGCACGAGATCGCCGAGCTCGCGCGCAGGACGCTCGGGCGAATGAAACATGCCGTCGAGCGCCTGACGCAGATTCGATGCCACGCCGTAAGGCAGCCCCGCAATGACCGCGCCGGCTGCGAAAACCTCCGGATAGGTCGCAAGCATCACCGAGGTCATGCCGCCGCCGGCGGACAGACCGGTGATGAAGATGCGCCGCGCATCGATGCCATGCGTCGTGGCCATATGCGCGATCATCTCGCGGATCGAGCACGCCTCGCCGCGCTCGCGCGTCGTGTCCTCCGGATTGAACCAGTTGAAACAGGTGTTGGCGTTGTTGGCGAGCTGCTGCTCCGGCATCAGCAGCGCGAAGCCGTAATGCTTTGCAAGCGTCGACCATCCCGCGCCGAGATCGTAACCAGCCGCGGACTGGCCGCAACCATGCAGCACGACGACGAGCGCGCGGACCTGCTGCAATTGCGCCGGCACGTAGGCGAACATGCGCAGGTTTCCGGGATTAGAGCCGAATCCGGTGATCTCCGTCAGCGGACTGTGCTGGCCCACGCCGCGCAAGTTTTCGGCAAAGCGCAGACCGTCCAGCTTTGGCAGACGTCTTAAGAGATCGATATTCCTGGTTAACGACACCGACAGCTCCTGATGGGGCAACTTCCAACGTCACCCCAAAACAGATAGTTGCTGCGGCGCAAAATAAAAAGTGTGTGTGCCGTTCAGTCACCCGGGAATCCACGGGGATTCCCCGAAATGCCTCAACTTCGAGCATGTACGCGACGCATCCATGTCAGAAATGCGACGCAGACAGTGATTAACGTCGCAAACGAGGCGAGTGCAACGAAGAATGCTGCACGTGATGACTGCGTTGATTCGACCGCGAAATAGAGCGCACCGATTGCGGCGACACCAGCTGCATTACCGATCTGTATGGTTGTGCCGTACATGCCGGATGCCGAGCCTGCCGCGACAGGCTTCACCGTCGAGAGCACCGCGCCCGAGAGCGGCGCCATCACGAGGCCCTGGCCATAGCCGAAGATGATCATGGTGAGCGCAAGCATGACCGGCGTCGGCGCATCGACGGAGAAGGCAAGAAGCGCGAGCGCCGCGAGACCCGCGATCTGAAGCGCGCAGCCCTCGATCAGCACCTTGGTGCCGCGATGCCGCGCCCGCACGCCGCTGTGGCGTGACGCCACGACGAAGGCGATCGCGAGCGGAATGAAAGCGCTGCCGGCCGCGAGCGGCGGGATCTTCAAGCCGTTTTGCATGAACAGCGTCATGATCAGGTAGAAGGACAGATTGGCGAGAAAGAAAAAGAACGCGGCGCCAAGTCCGCGCAGGAAAGCAGCGTCCGACAACAGCGTGAGATCGATCAGCGGCATGCCGCCACGCCGCGACACCGCATGCTCGAGGCGCAGGAAGGCCACGAGTATCGCGACACCGATGGCCATCACGCCCCAGAGCCACGCTGCCCAGCCGACATCATGGCCGAACAGCAGCGGTCCGATCAGGCACAACAGGCCTGCGAACAGAACAAAGCTGCCGGCGACATCGAGCCGCGTGCCAGCGCGGCGCGCGACCTGGGGCATGATGCGCAGCGCGGCCGTTATGATGATGAGGCCGAGCGGCACGTTGACGAAGAACACCGAGCGCCAGCCGGCATGCGCAAGGTCGACCGTCACGAGCAGGCCGCCGAGCAGAAAGCCGGCGGCACCGGCGAGCCCGAGCACGATGCCGTAGATGCCAAAGGCGCGGTTGCGCGTCTCGTCGGTGAATAGAAGATGCAGCGTCGCCAATACCTGCGGCACCATCAGTGCCGCAGTTGCACCTTGCGCCAGCCGCGCGATGATCAGCTCGGAAGCGGATTGCGCAAGCCCACACCACAGCGAGGTCAGCGTGAAGCCGGCGACGCCGGCCAGGAAAACGTTCTTCGTGCCATGGATGTCGCCGAGCCGGCCGCCCGTGACCACCAGCGTCGAATAGGCGATCAGGTAGATCGCAATCACGGATTCGATTTGCGCCGGCGTCGCATGCAGGTCGACTGCGATGGTGGGGATCGCGACGTTGACCACGAAGGCGTCGACGCCGAACGTGAACTGCGCGGCCACCACGATCGCCAGCACCCACCAGCGGCGGACCGAATCCAGCTGCTTTGCGACGATCTGATGCATTGGCGCGGGCCTCTTTCGAACTTCTCCGCCGGCATGGTCTCAGACCGGATGCATCGCCGCGATTACCTCGGAGGTAGGATTTCGCACATGGCTGCATTCCGCTGCGCGGGAGACGGCGCGATTGCCTTCGCATGCGCGAGCACGTAGCCTTCCGGCCCTACAAACAGAAAATTCAGCCGGAGAGAATGCCATGGCGCGCCTGAAGTTCGGAGCCTTCCTTGCCCCGCATCACCCGATCGGGGAACATCCGATGCTGCAGTTCCGGCGCGACCTCGATTTCGTCGAGCAGATCGATGCACTCGGCTATGACGAGTTCTGGTGCGGCGAGCATCATTCCTCCGGCTGGGAGATGATTGCATCGCCGGAGATGTTTTTGGCGGCGGCCGGCGAGCGCACCAAGCGCATCGGGCTCGGCACCGGCGTCGTCTCGCTGCCCTATCACCATCCGTTCAACGTCGCGCAGCGCATGGTGCAGCTCGACCACATGACCGGCGGACGTGCGATCTTCGGCTCCGGCCCCGGCGCGCTCGCCTCCGACGCGCATACGCTCGGCATCGACCCGATGACGCAGCGCGACCGCCAGGACGAGGCGATCGCGATCATCCGCCGTCTCTTCAACGGCGAGCGCGTCACCGCCAAGAGCGACTGGTTCACCATGAACGACGCCGCGCTCCAGCTCCTGCCGCTCCAGGAGGAGATGCCGTTCGTCGTGGCCTCGCAGATCTCGCCCTCCGGCATGACGCTCGCCGGCAAATACGGCATCGGCATCATCTCGCTAGGCTCGATGACGACGCAGGGATTGATGTCGCTGCGTCAGCAATGGGAATTCGCCGAGGATGCCGCGAAAAAGCACGGCACCAAGGTCAATCGCGCGGACTGGCGCGTGCTGCTGACCTGGCACATCGCCGAAACCCGCGAGCAGGCGCGCCGCGAGGCCGGCGCCGGGCTGATGCGCTGGCACAATGAATATAATGTCGGCACGCTGCAACGGCCGGGCCTGACCGCCTTCTCCTCGCCCGACGAGGCCGTGGACAAGACGGCCTTCGTCGACGGCGCGGCCTCGACCATCGGCACGCCCGATGATCTCGTCAAAACCATCAAGAACGTGATGGAGGTGTCCGGCGGCGTCGGCGCCGTCATCGGATTCGTGCACGACTGGGCCAATCCGGAAGCCACGCGCCGGAGCTGGGACATGGTCGCGCGCTACGTGGTGCCCGAGATCAACGGCTATGTCGACGGGCTTCGCAAGTCGCAAAAATTCGTGATCGAGAACCGCGCGATCTTCGAACGCGCGGGACAGGCGGTGATGGCCAAGATCATGGAGAACGAGAAGGCCGCCGAGGCCTTGAAGCAAACCGGCCTCGGCCGCGTCGCGATCCCCGCCGTCAATGCGCCGGATCTGCAGAAGGAGGCGGCAAAGCAGCGGGGATAGGTCCGCGCTGCAAGCCGGTTCGCACCGACTCGAGGACACATCCTTTTGCCTGGGCTTGTGCTATGCTGCGCGTTCAGCCAACCGGAGCAACCGCATGACGATGCAGAATGTGGCCTCGCCTGAGCTCGGCTTCGCGTCGCCCAAGCGCAACCAGTTGAAGCATATCCCGGGCGACGAGGGTTGGCCGATTATCGGCAAGACATTCGAGGTGCTGGCCGACCCTAAGGGTAATGTCGAGGCGTGCGCCGCGAAATACGGTCTCGTCTATCGCACCCACACTTTTGGCCAGACCAACGTCATGCTGCTCGGACCCGAGGCCAACGAGTTCGTGCTGTTCGACCAGCAAAAGCTCTTCTCATCGACCCATGGCTGGAACCGCGTGCTTGAACTGCTGTTCCCGCGCGGCCTGATGCTGCTCGATTTCGAAGAGCACCGCCTGCACCGCAAGGCACTCTCGGTAGCCTTCAAATCCGGGCCGATGAAGTCTTATCTCACCGACCTCGACAAGGGCATCGCGGCGCGGATTGCGCAATGGAAGGCGAAGCGAGGGGTGATGCAGCTTTACCCGGCGATGAAGCAGCTTACGCTCGATCTCGCCGCGACGTCGTTTCTCGGCGCCGATATCGGACCGGAGGTCGAGGACATCAACCGGGCCTTTGCCGACATGGTGGCAGCCTCCGTCGCCCCGATCCGCCGACCGCTGCCGGGCACGCAGATGGCGCGCGGCGTGGCCGGGCGAAAGCGTGTCGTCGCCTATTTCCGCGAACAGATTCCGCTCCGCCGCGCCAAGGAAGGCGGCGAGGACCTGTTCTCGCAGCTCTGCCACGCCACGCACGAGAACGGCGCGCTGCTCTCCGAGCAGGACATCATCGACCATATGAGCTTCCTGATGATGGCTGCGCACGACACTTTGACCTCGTCGCTGACATCCTTCATCGGCGCGCTCGCGGCGTACCCCGATTGGCAGCAGAGGCTGCGCAGCGAGGTGTTTGCGCTCAGGCTGGCCGCCGACGCGCCCATCGGCTTTGATGATCTGGAAAAAATGCCGCTGTCGGAGATGGCGTTTAAGGAGACGCTACGGATCAGACCGCCAGTGCCGTCGATGCCGCGCCGTGCCATGCGCGATTTTACTTTCAAGGGGTATCCGATTCCCGCTGGCACCGCGGTCGGCGTCAATCCGCTCTATACGCACTATATGAAGGATGTCTGGCCGGAGCCGGATCAGTTCGATCCTTTTCGCTTCACCGAGGACGCGCAGCGCAACCGCCACCGCTTCGCCTGGATACCCTTTGGCGGCGGCGCGCATATGTGCCTCGGCCTGCACTTCGCCTACATGCAGGCGAAATGCTTTGCGCGGCACTTTTTGCAGAACCTCGAGGTATCGCTGGAGCCCGGCTACAAGCCGGACTGGCAGATGTGGCCGATCCCGAAGCCGCGAGACGGATTGCGGGTTGTGGTGAGACCGGTGTGAATTCGTAGGGTGGGCAAAGGCGCGGAGCGCCGTGCCCACCACTTCTCGCGGATGGATAATTGGTGGGCACGCTTCGCTTTGCCCACCCTATTAATTCCTTCGCTGTGTCTCGCTGCCTCGCCTTCCGGTATACGCCGCCTCGCGATCACAATTTTGGCACCTTCAGCGACAAAGACTCCCACTGGTCGCTCCAGCCTACCCGTGGGATGTTCCTGTTTTCGAATGATTTAAGGCCAATTGACCGGCACCGCGCCGCGTGGCCGTTCCAACGGCCAATAGTCCCGCCTGCCAATGCTGGGGCAAGCTATGCTTGCGCAGGTGGCCACGCCCTCATTTGCAGCCCGCCTTTCGCGTTCGCTTTGCGGTTGAACGGCAGATGATGAAACTGGTCGAGGAATTCCGAAAGGGCTGGCTTGGCATATCGCCGCCTTCGCTGGCGCTCAGCGTCGGCTTTGGGGCGATCTGTCTTGTGCTCGCGACGCTGGTGCGCTGGGGCCTCGCCCAGGTACGGCCGGACATCTTCTTCACGCCGTATTTTCCAGCCGTGTTCTTTGCCGCCGCATTCGGCGGCTTGCGCGTCGGGGTCATCACCGCGCTGATCGGCGGCGTGCTCGGCGTCAGCCTCAATTTCGGCGACGTCCATGCCGACCGCGCGCGCTTTGTCCTGCTGGTGCTGTACTGGGCCGTCAGCGCGCTCACCATCTGGGGCGTCGAGCACTATCGCTCGCTGCTCATCGAGCAGCGCCGTATCTCCAAGCGCCTGATCGAGGAAGAGGAGTATCGCAAGCTCCTGGTCGACGAATTGCAGCACCGGCTGAAGAACAAGCTCTCAACCGTGCATGCGGTGCTGCATCAGGTGCTGCATGACCAGCCGCAGGTCTGGGCCCGCATCGATCCACGGCTGCGGTCGCTGGCGGCAACCGACGATCTGATCGCGCGGGTCGACAATTCCGGCTGCGACATCCGCGACCTTCTGATCTCCGAGCTCGGCCCTTACGGCCATGTCCGCTTCACGCTGAACGGCGAGCGGCTGTACCTGCCGGCAAAGCTCGCGGTCACGCTGTCGCTGATGTTTCATGAGCTCGCCACCAACGCGAGCAAATACGGCGCCTTCTCCGCCTTGCGCGGCCTGTTGATGGTGTCGTGGACCGTCTCCGACGATCGCCTCACTATCACCTGGGACGAAACCGAAGGACCCAGCGTCGAAAAGGTCTCGGCGCCGGGCTTCGGCACCAAATTATTGAAATCGGCGCTCATCGCCTTCGACGGCAAGACCGAGATCTCATACTTGAAGAGCGGCGTTCATTGCATCATGCAATGTCGCATTCCCAAATCCTGACACTCCGGCCGCGAAGCGAAAGCAGCCCGCGCGCATCCTCGCAGTTTTCGCACGTGCCGTTGATACTCTGTTAATGACGATGGCTGCCGCGCGTGCCGGCGCGAACAGGTTGTGGAAACCACACCCGTATTTCCGCGTATCCCTTAACCAAAACTAAGAGGGACTTCGGCAAGATCGCGCCATTACAAAGCCGCGTCCGAACAACAAGATTCATGAATTCTATGAGCGACAGCAAATACTCCGGCGCGCCTGATGCCGAGCTCGGATTTCTCAAGGAAATCGTTAGAATGCTGCCTGTCGGCGTGACCGTGCAGGACGCCCGCGGCGACCTTATTCTGGTTAACGATGCCGCCGCCCGCCATCTCGGCATGGATGGCAGCCGGCCGACGCCAGACCTGAGCCAGCGCCGGGAAGCCTGCCAGCAGGCGATGCAGGCCGGCCAGCCGGTGGTGGCCGAGGAATCCGTCCATAACGGCACCGCGCGCCAGGTCCTGCTCACTACCCATCGCCCGGTCCGCCTTGGCGGCCGCGATCTGCTCATCTCCTCCTCCTCCGACATCACCGAGCAGAAGAATTTCGAGGACCAGCTGTTTCGCTCGGCCTACTTCGACGAGCTCACCGGCCTGCCCTCCCGGCGCGTGATCGAGCATCGCGCCAACGGCATTCTGGCGCGCGAGGGCAGCGGCGAGCGTTTTGCACTCGCCTTCCTCGACATCGACAATTTCAAGCACATCAACGACTATTACGGTCATTCGGTCGGCGATGCGCTGCTGGTCGAGCTATCGAAGCGGCTCGGCCGCGACCTGCGCGAGACCGACATGCTGTCGCGGATCTCGGGCGACGAATTCCTGCTGCTGCTCTCGCCGATCAAGAGCGAAGAGGAGGTCGCCGAATTCATCCAGGCGACGCTGAAGCGCCTCACCGCGCCCTTCTTCATCGACTCCTCCGAAATCTTCGCCTCAACCTCGGTCGGCGTCAGCCTCTATCCCGATCACGGCCGCTCCTTCGAGGTGCTGCGCCAGAATGCCGACATCGCGATGTACCGCATCAAGAACGATGGCAAGGGCTCCGCCGCGTTCTTCGATTCCGGCATGGAGCGCGAGGCGCTCGCGCGCATGAAGATCGAGCAGTCGCTGCGGCTCGCCATCCTCGAGAAGCGCTTCTGCTGCGCTTTCCAGTCCAAGGTCGACATCCGCACGCAGGCGGTAAAGGGCATCGAGGCCTTGGTGCGCCTGCGCGACGACGAGGGTGTGATCCAGGCGCCGGGCTCGTTCATCAACCTCGCGGTCGAGCTCGGGCTGATCGACGATCTCACCCATCTCGTGCTGGCCGAGATCGTGAGGTCGATCGACCTGATCAACGACACTTTTGGCGCGGACGCCAGCATCAGCATCAACGTCGCCGCCAAGCAGGCGGGCAATCCCGAATTCATGCGCTCTTTTGCGCGGGCGCTGGACGAGACCGGCTTCCCGAAACGCTTCATGATCGAAGTGACGGAGGACGCCTTCGTCGCCACGAATCTCTTTCAGTCCGAGATCCTGCCGATGTTCCGCAAACTTGGCGTCGGCATCTCCATCGACGATTTCGGCATCGGCTTTTCCTCGCTCTCGGCGCTTGCCGACATCACCGCCGACGAGATCAAGATCGATCGCTCCTTCATCACCGACATCCATAAACGTCCGCGCAGCCAGGGCATCTTGCGCGCGATCGAATCCTTGAGCGAAGCGCTGGGCATGACGGTCATCGCCGAAGGCCTCGAATCCTATGAGGAGCTGGCCTATCTCCAGGCTGCGACCAAGATCCGCTACGCGCAGGGCTATTATTTCGCCCGCCCGATCTTCCTGGAGGAGCTGAAGCTCGCAACGCCCTCGGCCAGCGAAGCCCGCGTCAGCATCGCAAGCCGCCCGGCGCAGCAGAACCGGCAGGGCTATTCGCGGGCGGGTGGATACCGGCGGTAGGGCCGGGCTTGGCGCAACCATCTCGATGTCGTCCTGGCGAATGCCAGGACCCATCACCCGAGCGAGGCGTTGTGGAGCGAAAGGCGGTGACCACGAGTCTTCGCCAAACCACTCTCTGGAGTAATGGGTCGTGGATCTGCGCTCCGCTACCGGACAGCGCTGCGCTGTCCAGGACAGCGTTCTGAGGCGACCATGGCGCGGCGCGCGGCAGGCTTAGAAATGACGCAGACCTTGCATGCGCGGCGTTGGGCGGAAGGTTGAATTGCAATGTTCGCCGCGCTGTGCAAACCGCTATTGCCCAACAAAATGAAACAGGAGGGACCATCTTGCGTTTATCGGTCATCATAACAACAACCATAGCAACAACGATTCTTGGCCTCGCCGCGGCCACCACAGCGCGCGCAGATGATCTCAAGGTCGCGCTGATCTACGGCAAGACCGGACCGCTGGAGGCTTACGCCAAGCAGACCGAGACCGGCCTGCAAATGGGTTTTGAATACGCCACCAAGGGTACGATGACGCTAGACGGTCGCAAGATCGTCATCATCACCAAGGACGACCAGGGCAAGCCGGATCTTGCCAAGGCCGCGCTCGCCGAGGCCTATCAGGACGACAAGGTCGATATCGCGATCGGCACGACGTCGTCGGCCGCGGCGCTCGCGATCCTGCCAGTTGCCGAAGAGAACAAGAAGATTTTGATCGTCGAGCCTGCGGTTGCGGACCAGATTACCGGCGAGAAGTGGAATCGCTACATCTTCCGTACCGCGCGCAACTCCTCGCAGGACGCGATCTCCAACGCGGTCGCGATCGGCAAGCCGGGCGTCACCGTCGCGACGCTGGCGCAGGACTACGCCTTCGGCCGCGACGGCGTCGCCGCCTTCAAGGAGGCGCTGGCCAAGACCGGTGCGACGTTAGCCGCGGAAGAATACGCCCCGACCTCGACCACCGACTTCACCGCGGTTGGCCAGCGCTTGTTCGACGCGCTGAAGGACAAGCCGGGCCGCAAGGTGATCTGGGTGATCTGGGCCGGCGCCGGCAATCCGCTGGCCAAGCTCCAGGACATGGATCCGAAGCGCTACGGCATCGAGCTCTCTACCGGCGGCAACATCCTGCCGGCGCTCGCGGCCTACAAGGCGCTGCCCGGCATGGAAGGCGCGACCTACTACTACTATGACATTCCGAAGAACCCGGTGAACGACTGGCTGGTGGCCGAGCACCAGAAGCGCTTCAACGCGCCGCCGGACTTCTTCACCGCGGGCGGCTTTGCCGCTGCGATGTCCGTCGTCGCCGCCGTCAACAAGGCGAAATCGACCGACACCGAGAAGCTGATCACGGCGATGGAAGGCATGGAGTTTGATACGCCGAAGGGCAAGATGGTGTTCCGCAAGGAAGACCATCAGGCGCTCCAGAGCATGTATCACTTCAAGGTCAAGGTCGATCCGAACGTCGCCTGGGCCATCCTCGAGCCGGTGCGCGAGCTGAAGATCGAGGACATGAACGTTCCGATCCGCAACAAGCGCTGATTTTTCCTGCTTCACCTCTCCCGCTTGCGGGAGAGGCCGGGAGAGGGTTCTGTCCTCTTGGGGGTTCTCGCCTGCGGAAACACCCTCTCCCCACCCCTCCCCCGCAAGCGGGAGGGAGCGCAGTGTGATCGTGGATGCGTCCCAACCCTATCATTCGCCAGATTGCCAATGACGCTGACTCTCGAAACTCGCGACCTGACCATCCGCTTTGGCGGCCACGTCGCGGTCAACAGTGTGAGCTGCAGCTTCCGCCCGGGCGAGCTCACCGCCATCGTCGGGCCGAACGGCGCCGGCAAGACCACCTATTTCAACCTGATCTCGGGCCAGTTGCGCGCGTCGAGCGGCAGCATTTTGTTCGACGGCACCGATATCACGCAGCACTCGGCGCCGCTCCGCACCCGTGCTGGCCTGGGTCGCGCCTTCCAGCTTACCAACCTGTTCCCGAACCTGACGGTGGAAGAGAATGTCCGTCTCGCGGTGCAAGCCGCTGACGGCACTCACTATGACATGCTGCGACCCTGGATGGTGCGGCGCGACCTGATCGCGCGCGCGGATAGCATCCTCGACCAGGTCGCGCTCGGTGGCCGCCGCGGCGTCGCCGCAACCGCGCTCTCGCATGGCGACCAGCGCAAGCTCGAGGTCGCACTGATGATCGCGCTGGAGCCGAAGGTCTTCATGTTCGACGAGCCGACCGCGGGCATGAGCATCGACGAGGTGCCTGTCGTGCTCAATCTCATCGCACAGCTCAAGCAGGACAGGAGCAAGATCATCCTCCTGGTCGAGCACAAGATGGACGTGGTGCGCTCGCTCGCCGACCGCATCATCGTGCTGCATAACGGGCAACTCGTCGCCGACGGGCCGCCGGCCGAGGTGATCGCTTCCCCCATCGTGCAGGAAGCCTATCTCGGCGTCGCACCCAAGAAAGCTGCAGAGGGCGCGGCATGACTGAGCTTTTAAGACTTTCCGGCGTGCATACCCATATCGGGCGCTATCACATCCTCCAGGGCATCGACCTCGTGGTCGCCCAGGGCCAGACCACCATGCTGCTCGGGCGCAACGGCGCCGGCAAGACCACGACGCTGCGCACCATCATGGGCCTGTGGCAGGCCTCCAGGGGCGAGATCAGTCTCGCCGGCGAACGCATCGAGGGCCGCGCCACGCCAGATATCGCCCGGCTCGGCGTCGGCTACGTGCCGGAAAGCATGGCGGTGTTCTCCGACCTCACGGTGAAGGAGAACCTGGTGCTGGCGGCGCGCGACGGCCCGCTCAACGACGCCCAGCTCGACTGGATCTTTGGCTTCTTCCCGGCGCTGCGCCGCTTCTGGCTGTCGCGCGCCGGCAGTCTCTCGGGCGGGCAGAAGCAGATGCTCTCGATTGCGCGCGCCATCATCGAGCCGCGCAAGCTTCTGTTGATCGACGAGCCAACCAAAGGCCTGGCTCCCGCCATCGTCATGGCGCTGATCGAGTGCCTGAAGGAGATCAAGCGCAAGGGCGCGACGATTCTCCTGGTCGAACAGAATTTCTTTGCCGCCCGCGAGCTCGGCGACAATGTGCTGGTGATGGACAACGGCACCATCGTCCATCGCGGTGAGATGGCGGCGCTCGCCGCCGACGTGCCGCTCCAGGAGCGGCTGCTCGGCCTGAGCCTGGAGGCGCATCAGTGACAGACCTTGCCGCAACCGATCCGCTGCCGAAGCCCAAGCGCGACATCGCGCCGATCCTGCTGCCGATTGCGCTCGCACTCGCCATGATCCCCTTCGTCGGTTCGACCAGCTCCTGGCTGACGCTGACCGTCGCGAGCCTCGCCATGGGCATGATGATCTTCATCATGGCCTCAGGGCTGACGCTGGTGTTCGGCCTGATGGACGTGCTCAATTTCGGCCACGGCGCCTTCATCGCCGTCGGCGCCTATGTGGCGACGCTCATCCTGCTGCCGTTCGCGGCCGCGATGCAGGCGGATTCGCTTCTGATGAACCTCGCGGTGCTGGCGCCTGCCGCGCTGCTTTCTATGGCGGTGTCCGGCGCGCTCGGCCTCGTCGTCGAGCGCGTCTTGATCCTCCCCGTCTACGGCCAGCACCTGAAGCAGATTTTGATGACGACCGGCGGCCTGATCGTCGCCGAGCAGACGCTTTATGCCGTGTGGGGCCCACAGATCATCCCGCTGCCGCTGCCGACCTCACTGCGCGGCTCGTTCATCATCGGCGATGTCGCGATCGCAAAATACCGACTGCTCGCGATGCTGGTCGGCCTCGTCGTCTTCATCGCGATCCAGCTCGTGCTCAACCGCAGCAAGCTCGGGCTCCTGATCCGCGCCGGCGTCGAGAACCGCGAGATGGTGGAGGCGCTCGGCTATCGCATCCGCCGCCTGTTCCTCGGCGTGTTCATGACGGGTTCGGCGCTTGCCGGCCTCGGCGGCGTGATGTGGGCGCTGTATCGCGAGCAGGTCCATGCCTCCATGAGCGACGATCTCACCGTGCTGATCTTCATCGTCGTCATCATCGGCGGGTTGGGCTCGATCGGCGGCTGCTTCATCGGCGCGCTTCTGGTCGCGATGGTCGCCAATTACGGCGGCTTCCTGGTGCCGAAACTCGCCCTCGTGTCCAACATCCTGTTGATGGTCGCCGTTTTGATGTGGCGGCCGCGCGGGCTCTACGCGGTGACCAGCCGATGATGATCCTGTCAGGCGACCCGCCGCGGAGCCGCGTTCTCACCCTCATTCTCGTCGTCATCATCCTGGCGCTGGCGGCAACGCCCTATCTGTTTCCCGGCGCGAAAGCGATGAACGTTGCGGCCAAGATCTGCATCTTTGCCGCCTTGGTCGCCTCCTACGACCTGCTGCTCGGCTACACCGGCTCGGTGTCGTTCGCCCACACGATGTTCTACGGCATCGGCAGCTACGCGATCGCGATCGCGCTCTATTCCATGGGGCCGAACTGGGGCGCGGTGGCAACCGGCATCGTCGTTGGCCTGCCGCTCGCGGCGCTGCTGGCGCTTGCGATCGGATTGTTCTCGCTGCGGGTCGCGGCGATCTTCTTTGCCATGATCACGCTTGCGGTCGCCTCGGCCTTCCAGGTGCTGGCCTCGCAGCTCTCCTGGCTCACCGGAGGCGAAGACGGGCGCAGCTTTCAATTGCCGGAATTGCTGCGGCCCGGCACCGTGCTGATCCCGAAGAGTCTTGCAGGCTTCGAGTTCAATGGCCGGACCCTGACCTTCTACCTCGTCTTCATTGCGTCGGCCCTGATGATCCTCGCGCTGCTGCGCGTGGTGAACTCGCCGTTCGGCCGCGTGCTTCAGGCGATCCGCGAGAACCGGTTTCGCGCCGAGGCACTCGGCTTCCGCACCGTGTTCCATCTCACCTACGCCAATTGCCTGGCCGCTCTGGTCGCCGCCAGTGCCGGCGTCTTGAACGCGCTCTGGCTGCGCTACGCCGGACCCGACACGTCGCTGAGCTTCTCGATCATGCTGGATATTCTTCTGATGGTCGTGATCGGCGGCATGGGCACGATCTACGGCGCGATCATCGGTGCGACCATCTTCATCCTCGCGCAAAACTATCTGCAGTCACTGATGGGCGTTGCCTCGAAGGCCGCGGCGGACGCCGGCCTGCCGCTGCTGCCGGGCCTGTTGCACCCGGATCGCTGGCTGCTGTGGCTCGGGCTGCTCTTCATTGCCAGCGTTTACTTCTTTCCGACCGGCGTGGTCGGACGTCTGCGCAATGCGGGCGCGAAGAAGGCGTGACACCTCACGGGTTAAGCTGTCATTAACGATGCGGCTGCGCCGGCTTCGTCTGTGCAGCGCGCAACCTTGAAGCGACGGCGCATGATTCAACGCTTGCCAAACCGGCTAAGGCCTTGTGGTAACCGATTAAAGCTTGGGTAACCGGCTTTCCTAAGGTTTGGGCCATTTGTGCATAGTAAGCCTATTCCCCCAGGGGAGGGGGAATGCGCCGGATGTCGTCCACGATCACGAGCAGAATATTCGCGGCCGCAAAGGGCGGCTGGGACGCTGCCGTACGGCGCGGACCCGTGCTGTGGCTGACACTGTGCGGCGCGCTGCTGGTGGCCGGCATCTTCGTCGTCACCACCGTGGTGATCGGCGACTTCCGCGAGCGCGCGCTCGTCAATAACGAACGCGAGCTGGAGAACACAGTCCTCCTGCTGACTCGCCATTTCGATCAGCAGTTCGAAGATTCCGAGACCGTCGCCGTCGATCTGATCACGCAGATGAACCTGCCGGACATCGCCTCGCCCGAGATCTTCCGCGAGCGCATGTCGAGCGATGAAGCCCATCGCATGCTTGCGAACAAGATCAGTGCCGTGAACTATCTCGGCGACATCGCGATCTATGACACCAACGGCGACCTCATCAACTGGTCGCGAAACGAACCGCTGCCGAAGGTCAACATCTCGTCACGGGCTTATTTCCAGACGTTCAAATCCAACCCTCAGTCCGAGCCGGTGCTGCTCGAGAGCGTGCGCAGCCTGATCATCGGCAAATGGACCACGGTGGTGGCGCGCCGGCTGACGAGCCCGCAAGGCGAGCTCCTCGGGATCATGGTGCGCCGGATCGATCCTGCTAGCTATCAGAAATATTTCTCCTCCGTCGTGCTCGGGAGCGGCGCGGCCATCTCGCTGTTCGACCGCAGCGGAACGATGCTGGCGCGCTATCCGCACGTCGACGAGCTGATCGGAAAGAGCTACGCCAAAGCGCCGTTGTTGCAGAAGATCGCAGCCGAGGGCGGCCGGCAGACGGTGCGGATCGAGAAAAGTCCGATCGACGGTCAGGGACGCCTGGGCGCCGGCGCGCCGCTCGTGCATTTCCCGATCATCATCATCGCAACCAATACGATGGAATCGGCGCTTGCGGACTGGCGGGAACAAACCCGCTTCTTGATCATCACGGCCACGCTGGTGGCGACGATCATCGCACTCATCCTCTATTTCATCATCCGCCAGATCAGCGGCCAAAATCGCGAGACGCAAGCGCGGATCGAGTCCGAAAGGCTGCGGCTCGACACCGCCCTGAACAACATGTCGCAGGGCCTGATCCTCTACGACGCCACGGGACACATCGTCACCTGCAATCGGCGCTATGCCGACATGTTCGGCCTGTCCCCAGATGTCATCAAGCCCGGCTGCCACATCCATGAGGCGATGTATCATCGCAAGGAGCGCGGGACGTTCGACGGCAATGTCGAGGAGTTTTGCGCCAGCGTCATGAAGATCGTCGCCGAGGGCAGGGTCTCCACGAGGATCCATGAGTTCTCGAACGGCCGTGCCTTCCAGGTCATCAACACCCCGCTGGCACAGGGTGGATGGGTCGCCACGATCGAGGAGATCACCGAGCGGCGCAATCTCGAGCAGGAGCGCGACCGCAACTACACTTTCCTGCGCGAGATCATCGACCATATCCCTTCGCAAATCACCGTGAAGGATGCCCACACGCGGCAATATCTGCTGGTCAACCGGATTGCCGAGGAGGTGTTCGGGGAATCGGGCACGACGATCGTCGGCAAGACGGCTTTCGACATTCTCCCGATTGCAGACGCCGAGGCCGTTACCCGCGACGACGACAGTCTGCTGAAGTCGCCCGAGGGCCTGATCCTGGGTGAGCAGGCCTGGGAAACGCGGACCGGCGGCCACCGCTACGTCATCTCCAAGCGCATCGGCATCCCCGACAAGGCCGGCGAGCCCCGCTACATCATCAACGTCATCGAGGACGTGACCGAGCGTCGACGCGCCGACGAGAAGATCGCGCATCTGGCGCATTATGATGCGCTGACCGACCTGCCGAACCGGGTGCTGTTCCGAGAGCAGATCGAGCGCGAGCTCGAAAAGGTCGCTGGCGGCGAGCAGTTCGCGCTGCTTTATATCGACGTCGACGAGTTCAAGGGCATCAACGATTCGCTCGGCCATCATGTCGGCGACGAGCTGTTGAAGGCGGTCGCGGCCCGCATCCGCACCTGCCTCAAGCCGGGCGACCTGATCGCGCGGCTCGGCGGCGACGAGTTCGCGGTGATCCAGACGGGGATCGAGACATCCGCAGACGTGCTGGCCTTCGTGACGCGAATCCACGAGGCGATCCGGCGGCCCTGCCATTGTCTCGGCCATCAGCTATCGACCGATGCCTCGATCGGCATCGCGCTGGCGCCCCAGGACGGCACCGATCTCGACCAGCTCATCAAGAATGCCGACCTCGCGATGTACGGTGCCAAGGCGGAGGGACGCCGCACCTATCGCTTCTTCGTGCCGGCGATGGATGCCTGCGCCAAGGCGCGACTTGCCATGGAGCAGGACCTGCGTCAGACCCTGGTCGATGGCGGCTTCGAGCTTCACTATCAGCCGCTCGTCAACTTACGCTCCGGCGAGGTCTCCGGCTGCGAGGCGCTGCTGCGCTGGCGTCACCCCGAACGCGGCATGGTCTCTCCGGCCGAGTTCATTCCCGTGGCCGAGGACACCGGCCTGATCAACGAGCTCGGCGACTGGGTGCTGCGCACGGCCTGTACCGAGGCCGCAAGCTGGCCCCGGCATGTGCGGCTTGCCGTCAACGTGTCGCCGGTGCAGCTCAAATGCGAGACCTTGGCTCTGAAGATTGCCGGCGCGCTCGCCGCCTCCGGCCTCGATCCGTGCCGCCTCGAGCTCGAGATCACCGAGGCCGTGCTGATCCGCGATGACGAGGCCGCGCTCGCGATCCTGCATCAGCTCCGCTCGATCGGCGTGCGCATCGCCCTCGACGATTTCGGCACCGGCTACTCCTCGCTGAGCTATCTGAAGCGCTTCCCGTTCGACAAGATCAAGATCGACCGCTGCTTCGTCGCCGACATCGCGGAGACGGGCGGCGCGCCCGTCATCGTTCAGGCCGTGGTCAACATCGCCAGCGCCAGCAACATGACCACCGTCGCCGAAGGCGTCGAGACCGAGGCGCAGCGCGAGATGCTGCGCGCCCTCGGTTGCACGGAGATGCAGGGCTATCTGTTCAGCGCGCCGAAGGCTGCGGGCGAGGTGCGAAAACTGTTCGGCCCGCGCAGCGCGCAAGTGGCGGCGGTGGCCTGAAGATGGCGAAGCCCGCCTCTCCCAGACATTTCGATGTTGCGCATTCCTATGCCGTGCGGCTGATGCAGCATCTGGTGGTTCCGACCTTCGTGATCGACCCCAAGCGTCGCGTCGTGATCTGGAATCGTGCCTGCGAGCGTCTGACCGGCGTTGCCGCCTCCGAAGTGATCGGCACGAGCAAGCACTGGCAGGCCTTCTACGAGACGAAGCGCCATTGTCTTGCCGATCTCGTCGCGCTCGACCTGCCCGAGCAGCTGCCGGAACTCTACTCCGAATACGCCGCGCGCGGGCATAACGGGCTCGGCTTCGGCGCCGAGAACTGGTGCATGATGCCGAAGCTCGGTAATCAGCTCTATCTCGCGATCGACGCCGGACCGATCCACGACGAGGCCGGCAATCTGATCGCGGTGGTCGAAACCCTGCGCGACCTGACCGACCAGAAGCGCGCCGAGATGGCGCTGAAGGAGCTCGCCAGCAAAGACGGGCTGACCGGGCTCTCCAATCGCCGCTCCTTCGACCAGATGCTGATGACCGAATGGTCGCGCGCACAGCGGACGCAGTTGCCGCTCTCGCTGCTGTTCGTCGACGTCGACCATTTCAAGCTGTTCAACGACCTGCACGGCCACCAGACCGGCGACGAATGCCTGCGCGCGGTCGCCAATGTCGTCCGCAGCCACGCCGTGCGCCCGCTGGACCTTGCGACCCGCTATGGCGGCGAGGAATTCGCGATGATCCTGCCGGAGATGAGTTGCGAGGCCGCCTGCGCCCTCGCCGAGCAGATCCGCTGCGCGGTCATGGGCTTGGGGATTACCCACGGCGCGGAAGGCGCCGGCGAACACGTCACGCTCAGCATCGGCGTCGCAAGCCACCTCCCCGGCGAGCGCGATAACCGCCCGGACCGGCTGCTCGGAGCAGCCGACCAGGCGCTCTATGCCGCCAAACGGCTGGGCCGCAATCGCGTCATCTCCGCCGAAGCCATGCTGGCCGAATTCGCCCGCCCCGATCGCGGGATCCGGGAGGTTCCGGCCCAGGCGGCGCGCCGGTCCGGCCGGGCCTGACACAGGCGTCGAGCGGAGGTTGCCGACCCCGCGGCAATCAGCTAAATGAGGCCTCGCTGCACCCGTAGCTCAGCTGGATAGAGCGTTGCCCTCCGAAGGCAAAGGTCACACGTTCGAATCGTGTCGGGTGCGCCATTCCACGATTTAATCCGAAATTGCTGGCGAAGGGGCGCGCCGAACACTGAGCCGCTGGTCGCTGCATGCGTTAACTTGCGCCGGGGGGTGTATCATCATCGGCTTTCCGTTCACGGGCCGTCAGCCACTCCGTCCCGACTAGAACCAAGATTGTCCCCACTACTGTGAGAACAAATGAACTCAGCGATATGAGTTCGTGGGAATAAACCTCCGAGCCGATAAGGTAGATCGTGAAAAAGATGCCGATTCGCGCGCATTGCCATGCGGCCGATAGAAGCGGGCGCTCGGGCAAGTGGCTACGATATTCGTCAATTGCTAGTCCGGCGATGGCCACAAAGGCACCGCCCACCCAAGCAAGGAAAAGCCAGGGCAGCAAAGGCCATAGATCCAACTGTGATGTCATGGACGCACGCTCTACGAAGGCGAATATCCGTATTTTGACGTCGGCGGACTTACAGAGGTTCAGGTCGGAATTGTCGACAGTCGGCATATCACGTCGATCCCCGGACTGATCGAAAAGGGACGCTGTCGAAGGGTACACGAACCACCCTGCGATACCGGGGAGCGCATGACGCGTAGCGTAAGATC
>NZ_JBBIAR010000088.1:0-37427 GCF_054185165.1 Bradyrhizobium sp. UFLA05-109
GCTCGATGTCGTTACCCTTGAAGGTCGAGCCGTCGCCCCAGATGTTGACGCCGTCCTCCTTCATCGCGGCAACCAGCATCGTGCCGGTCACGGCGCGCCCGAGCGGCGTGGTGTTGAAATAGGTGATGCCGCCGGTCGAGATATGGAAGGCGCCCGACTGGATCGCGGCGATGCCTTCGTGGACGAGCTGGGTACGGCAATCGACGAGCCGGGCCTTTTCAGCGCCGAACTCCATCGCCTTGCGCGGGATCTCGTTGTAGTCGGCCTCATCCGGCTGACCGAGATTGGCGGTATAGGCGTAGCAACGCGCGCCCTTCTGCTTCATCCAGAGCAGCGCTGCGCTGGTGTCGAGACCGCCGGAGAAAGCGATGCCGACCTTTTCTCCCTTGGGCAGGCTCTTCAGAATCGTAGTCATGGCGCTTCCAATCGGATCTTAAGGGGCTGATATCGTCTTTCGCTTTGGACTTGCGCGATTATCAAATTTCGCGCGCATGGGCACGCCTTTAATGGCTCACGTCGACGCCGCCGGACCGGTTTTGCGGCCGAACAGGCGCTGCCGGAGCCGATAGGCCGGCCGGGCCAGCCGGGTCAGGGCGGCATCGACCGCCTCGTCGGAAATCCGTGTCCGCGGCCAGCGGTAAATCAGGGCGTAGGCGAGCCAGATCACCAGGAAGGTAACCAGGCCCGCGATCGAGACGTCGGTGAAAAAGTGCCCGCCGAAGGCCATGCGCAGACCGCTGGTCGCGGCGCCGAACACCACGGCCCCGGCATAAGCGAGCGGCCGCCAGGCGGGCGGCGCCAGCGCGGCTGGCGCCAGCGTCCAGAACGCAGTCGCGCCCTCGCCGGAGAAGAACGAGCAGTTGCGCCCACAGCCGCCGCGCGGATCCCACCACGGCACGAATGGCAGGTCGCCGGCGAACTCGGTCACGACCACCGGGCGCGGCCGTCCCCAATAGGACTTGAAGGCGAGATTGGTGAGAATGCCCGCTGACAGCGTCAACGTCACCAGCAGGAAGACGATGGTTCGTCCCGAGACCAGCAACGGCCGATCGGGCCTGATCAGCTTGACTACCAGCGCCACGATCGATGGCAGTGCGAACGCCCAGGCGATCCACATCGCCGCATCGCGCGCAAAGCTCGCCCAGCCATTCAGCTTGAGCGGAAACGTCTTCGTCTCGGGATCGAAGAACAGCGCGGCGAGCTTGAGATCGAGCTCGGGAAAGACGCCGAAGACGACGCCGATCACGAGCCACAGCGCCAGCGCGATGAAGAGTCCAGTCCGGTTCATGGCGCGCGGTTTAGCGGAGTGAGGAGGAGATGGAAACCCCGCGGCGAGATGCCCACCCTCCACTGGAGGGCGTCAGAAAGCATCACCGCGCATCCGGCCTTGAATGCGAGGGCAGCGGTGGGGGCGGCCTGCGCGGGGGCGGCGGATGGCGCCAGGCGCCCGCGTTGCGGCCGGCGATCATCCAGTAGACGACGCCGGCGACGATGCCCGCGCCGGTCATGATCTCCAGATGGCGTCGCACGATGCCTTCGAACTCCAGCGTCTCGGGATGGAAGGGAATGAGGCCGAGATAGCAGGCAAGCCCGACGAGCCCGCCGCCGACCGCGTAGGCGAGCGCGCTGCGGATGAAGAAGGCCTCGGTGATCGCCACGATGACCAGCGCCGGCAGCAGTGCAAATCCGGAGACGAAGATGAAGCCGAAGCCGAGCAGGATGTCGATCGTGCCTTCATCGACGGGACCCGCACCGAGATCTGCGAATTCCGGAAACAGCAGCGCAGCCACGACGATCATGCCGCCGACCAGGCATGAGGCCAGAAAGCCGAGAAAGATCACGACGAGGCGGCCGATCAGTGCCATCGGACGCATCCATCATCGTTCACCGAATGCAACACAACGTTCCCCCACCGTCATTCCGGGCTCGCAAAGCGAGAACCTCCGAGCGCAATTGCGCTTCGGGGAACCTCGAGATTCTCCGGTGCGCAACTGCGCACTCTTCGAGCCGCCCCGGAACAACTGCCTAGAAAAAGATGCCCGGCCATGCCGCACGTTGATGGCCGCTTCATGTCAATCGGTCATCGCCATCGCGCGCAGCGCCTGGCGCTCGCGGGCCGAGAGCTTCTCCGTCTCCGATTTGAGCTGGCCGCAGGCGGCCAGGATGTCGCGGCCACGCGGCGTACGCACCGGCGAGGAATAGCCGGCGTTGAAGATATATTCGGAGAATTTTTCGATCTGGTCCCAGTCCGAGCATTCATAGGCCGTGCCGGGCCAGGGATTGAACGGGATCAGGTTGATCTTGGCCGGGATGCCCTTGAGCAGCTTCACCAGGAGCCTGGCGTCGTCGAGGGAATCGTTGACGCCCTTGAGCATCACATATTCGAAGGTGATGCGGCGCGCATTCGAGGCGCCCGGATAATCGCGGCAGGCCTGCAACAATTCCGCGATCGGATATTTGCGATTGAGCGGCACGAGCTCGTTGCGCAGCTCGTCGCGCACCGCGTGCAGCGAGATCGCGAGCATGACGCCGATCTCGTCGCCGGCGCGGACGATGTTCGGAACTACCCCCGAGGTCGACAGCGTGATGCGGCGGCGAGAGATGCCGATGCCCTCATTGTCTCCAACGATGAGCAACGCATCGCGCACCGCGTCGAAATTGTAGAGCGGCTCGCCCATGCCCATCATCACGATGTTGGTGACGAGGCGTGTGCCGTTCTCGCGATCGGCCCAATCGTTCAAGCGATCGCGCGCCACCATCACCTGCCCGACGATCTCACCGGCGGTGAGGTTACGCACCAGCCGCTGCGTGCCGGTGTGGCAGAACGCGCAGTTCAGGGTGCAGCCGACCTGCGAGGAGACGCACAGCGTGCCGCGATCGGTCTCGGGGATGTAGACGCATTCGACCTCGTGCGCCCTCTCGACATTGTCGCCGCTCGGCAGGCGCAACAGCCACTTGCGGGTGCCGTCGTTGGAGATCTGCTCGGCCACGACTTCGGGCCGGTCGACGGTGAAGCGGTTTGCGAGCTCGGCGCGGATGTCCTTCGAGATCGAGGTCATCTCGTCGAAACTCTTGGCGCCGCGGAAATAGATCCAGTGCCACAATTGCTGCACGCGCATCTTGCGCTGTGCGGGCGCAACGCCGATCTCGCCAAGGCGCTCGGCAAGCTCGTTGCGCGACAGGCCGATGAGTGACGGTCTGGCCGGCGGCACGTAGGTTTCGAGCGGAGTCTTCTCCACGAGTGTTGCGTTGTGCGGCTCGGTCATCGGTTACCTGGGATTGCTGCTATCTCGTCATGCCCGGGCTTGTCCCGGGCATCCACGTTCTTTTCCCCGTAGCCAGCGTGTGGATGGCCGGGACAAGCCCGGCCATGACGGCTGTACCTTTGGGATAGCCCCTATATAGCAACCGGACCTGCCGATTGCGACCGCGCTAACGCTTGCAGTCCTGCGCGATTCGATCGAGGGCCTGCGCCAGGCCCTTGAGCGAAAACGTGTCGGTGGTCTCGGTCCCCTTGGCCGAGACGCCCTTGACCACGAGATCGGCGGATTTGCGCATGGCCTCGACCATCCGATCCTCCTCGGCCGCGTTCTTGATCCAGAGGCCGTCGCCTTGCGTGTACATCGCGTAGGACGCACCGCCGACCTCCAGCGTCGATTCCGAGCCCGGTTTCAGCGCGTAACCGATCATCACCGAGACTTCGTTGCTGACCCTCTCCGACGGCCGGGTCGAGACGAAGGCATAGGCCGGATCGCGCGGCCGGTTCGGCGGATTGGTCTTCGATGACGAGGGTTTTGCCAGCGCGAAACAGACTTTCTTGCCGTTGGGCGTCGCCGAATAGGCGCCCCAGGTGCCGAACTGGCCGATCAGGGTCGGCTCCGCGCCACCTGCAATGGCCGGAGGCGGCGCTACCGGCTTGCTCTCGGGCTTTGCAGCCGTCTTGGCAGCCGCGGCCGGCTTAGCCGCTGCCTTGGGTGCCGGTTGCGCCGGTGGTGCGGTTTGCGCGCGCGCAAGCTCGGCCGTCCCGCACGCCACCACGCCAGTCATCAAGGATAAAAAAAGCACCCGCCACATGCTGGAGTGGTTCCCTCAATATTGTGACTGGAAGATGGCCCGGCCGGACTTTGTCCCAAGGCCAAAATAACCCGTAAGAGCCTGATTCGGAACGAGGTTACGGGGAAGAAAGTCCTAGTCTTACCGCTTAGACCTTCGACCTAGCGGCACGCTGCGCGGCCCATTGCGCCTCGGTCCAGCCGAGCAGGTCCTCGGCGCCGGAACTGCGCAAATGGGCGCCGCCATCGATCACCACCATCTCGCCGTTGATATAGCCGGCGCGGTCCGAGACCAGAAAGCTGGCGAGATCGGCGAGCTCGGCATGCTCGCCGGTGCGGCCCAGCGGATTGCGCGACGCCCAGCCCTCATCGCGGCCGTCCGGGCGCAGCTGGCCGGAGGCGCCGATGGTCGGGAACGGACCCGGCGCAATCGCCACGGTGCGGATGCCCTTCGGGCCCCATTCCACGGCGAGGCTCCTGGTCATCGCCAGCACGGCCGACTTCGCCATCGCTGAAGGCACGGTGAAGGCGCGGCCGGTGATGGTCGAGGTCGAGAGGATGGAGAGCACGACGCCCCCATGCCCGCCTTCGATCCAGCGGCGGCCCGCCGCAAGCGTGCAATACATCGCGCCGTGCAGCGTCGGCGCCAGGATCGCGTCCGCGGCACGGAATGAGAGATGCTCGCTCTGTGCGATGAAGGTCGCCGCCGCATTGTTGACGAGAATATCGAGCGGCGCCTCGCGCCATATCTGATCCATCATGCGATCGACCGCCGCACCGTCGCGGATATCGCAGACGATGGTCGTGACCTTGCCGCCGGTCTGGTTTCGCATCTCGCTGGCGGCAGCCTCGAGGCGATCCGGCTTGCGGCCGCAGATCGCGAGCTCGGCGCCGAGCGCGAGGAAGCGACGCGCCATCGCAGCACCAAGTCCGGAGCCGCCGCCGGTAACGAGGATGCGCTTGTCCCCGAGCAGGCCTGTTTCAAACATCGTTTGAATCCTCCCTCTGCGAATTCCGTCATTGCGAGCGAAGCGAAGCAATCCAGACGTATCCGCGGATAGTCTGGATTGCTTCGTCGCTTCGCTCCTCGCAATGACGGAGAATGGGCCTATGCATCGCTTTGAACGTATAAACCGGATTGTGGGCAGACATTAAATCCGGCAGAAACGGACCAACTGTAATTCCAGTCTGAAACGCCAAGTGCTCTCAAGAAGGTGTCGCCATGAAAGCCATCCTCTGCTCGCAATATTGCCAACCCGACGATCTCATGCTGGCCGATGTGCCGGATCCGGTGGCAGGGCCCGGCGAAGCCGTGATCGCGATCAAGGCGGCGGCGCTGAATTTCTTCGACATTCTGATGATCCAGGGCAAGTACCAGATCAAGCCACCGTTCCCGTTCTCGCCGGCCGCCGAAGTCGCCGGCGTCATCGAAAGCATCGGCGCGGGCGTGACCGATCTGAAAGTGGGCGATCGCGTGGTGGCCTCCTGCGGCCACAACGGCGCGCGCGAGAAAATCGCGCTGCCGGCTGCTTCGATCGTGAAGATCCCGGACAATCTCGACTATGACCGCGCGGCCGGCATCATCATCATCTACGGCACCGCGCTGCATGCGCTTGAAGATCGCGCGAGCCCGAAACCGGGCGAGACGCTCGCGGTGCTGGGCGCGGCTGGCGGCACCGGCCTGGCGGCGTGCGAGCTCGGCAAGCTGATGGGGCTGAAGGTGATCGCCTGCGCCTCGTCGGACGAGAAGCTCGCCTTTGCGAAAGCGCACGGCGCGGAGTTGACGCTCAACTACGGCAAGGAAGATCTGAAGGAAGGCCTGCGCAAGCTCACCGACGGCAAGGGCGTCGACATCATCTTCGATCCCGTGGGCGGTGCTTACGCGGAAGCCGCGCTGCGCTCGATCGCTTGGGAAGGCCGCTTCCTGGTGATCGGTTTTGCTGCAGGCGACATCCCAAAGATGCCGCTCAACCTCGCGCTGCTGAAGGGCTGCGATATCCGCGGCGTGTTCTGGGGCGCCTGGACGCGGCTCAATCCGGCGAAGAACCGCGCCAATCTGGAGAAGCTCGTGAAGTGGACTGCGGAAGGCAAGATCTCCTCCCACGTCGACCGCACCTTCCCCCTGGCGCAGACCGCGGATGCGCTGAAAGTGCTGGCCGGCCGCCAGGCGATGGGCAAGGTGATCCTGCATCCCTGACGTCGCGCGGATGTTGCGAAACGTTGCTCGTCACGAGGCTGGCCGTCATCGCCCGGCCTGATCGCGCGATTCGGTATTTCAGAGATGGCGGTCGGATACGTGGCCGCCCCCGCTCTCGCGCACAATAACGCGCCGCGGTATGGTAAAAAATTTCTCAACCACAGCGATCAAAATATACGGTGCACTTCCCGTCTTCGCCTCAATCAAACCTAAATCTTTCCTGATTCGCCCCAATCGTCGTCGTCTTTTGGGCTGAATCGGACGGCGATTTACCGGTTCCAGTGGCGGGGGCTTCTGGACAACAACAAGAAGACTTTACCCGGGATGCCCCCAGCGCGTTGCGTTTAGTAATAGGGGAGCATCAACCATGGAGACGACGGCCTACCGTCTGTCCAAGACATCTCGGGCGTTCGACCTCGAGCAAACGATCGATCCGAGCGCTATGCCCTATCATCTGGCCCAGGCTGACCGGACCGAGCTTTCACCACACGATCCGATCCCGCTGTTCCTGTCAGATCCGCAGGGCACGCCGGATCCGCGGGAGTTTACGCCCCGCCGCGTGCGGCGCATTGGCCTCGCCACGCAGATCGTGGCCAGCGTGCTGGCCGCATCCGCCATCGCCGTGCTGGTCGCGCTGTTTCAATCCGACGTCAGCCGTCTCTATGCAGTCTATGCCACGGCCTGGATCGGCAGCGTGGCGGCGGAGGAGCCGGCGACACCTCCGGTACCGGTCGCAAGCCAGACTCCGCTGAAGGATCCGGCCCGGGTGTCGAACCCGGTGCAGGTCGCGAGCGCAGAATCCCGCGAGGCCATCGCGCCGTCGACGCCGAGCCGCGAGGCGATCGCGACCGCCTACCAGAACGCGCTGCAAGCGCAGACGCCGACGCAAGCGCAGACGCCGACACAGGCCGCCGCTGCACCCGTTGCGCCGCCGCCGGAGCCGCCGGCGCCACCACCTCAGCCCGTGGTCAAAACGCTCGACGCCGACACGCTGGCCGGGCTGATGACGCGCGCCAAGAGCCTGATGACGATCGGCGATATCGCCGCCGCCCGGCTGCTGCTCGAACGCGCAGCGAATGCGCAGGACGCGACAGCGGCGTTCGTTCTGGCACAGACTTTTGACCCGACCGTGCTCGGCACCAAGGATACGCGCAGCATCACCGCGGATCCCAACACCGCGCGGAGCTGGTACCAGAAGGCCGCCGCGCTCGGATCCGCGGAGGCACGCGCGCGCCTCACGCAACTTCAAGACTGAGATTTCAATTTAAGCAGAGGACATCATGCGTAACGCTTTGCGAATGGCGCTTGCCGCCATAGTGACGATGTGCGGCTTAGCGGCGGCACAGGCCGAGCAGACCGAATACGACCCGAGCAAGGTCTCGGACAGCCTGAAGGCGATCTTCCAGTTCGGATCGGTCTCGACCAAGCAGGCGTTGAACGCCAACACGGTCACGCTGATCACCGGCACCATCGGCGGTACCTACGTGCAGTTCGGCGCCGATCTCGCCTCCGTGCTCGATGACGGCAACAAGCTGCGCGTGCTGCCGATCGTCGGCCGCGGCTCGGTGCAGAGCGTCGCCGACATCCTGTTCCTCCAGGGTGTCGATCTCGGCATCGTTCGCGCCGACACGCTCGACTATCTTGAGCGCAAGGGGTTTGCGAGCGACATCAAGAAGCAGTTCACCTATGTGACCAAGCTCTACAACGAGGAAATGCAGGTCATCGCGCCGAAATCGGTTGCGACGCTCAAGGATCTCGAGGGCAAGAAGGTCAGCGTCGATCTGCCCAATGGCGGCACCTTCGTCACCGCGCTCACGGTGTTCGAGCGGCTCGGGATCAAGGCCAACTTCGTCTATATCGAGCAACGCATCGCGATGGAGAAGCTGAAGGCCGGCGAGATCGACGCGGTGATCGTGGTCGGCGGCAAGCCGTACAAATCGGTCTCGACCTTCAACAATGACGGCCGCTTCCACCTTGCCGGCGTGGACTACTCCAAGCCGCTCCAGAGCGACTATCTGCCGGCGACGTTGACCGCAAAGGACTATCCGAACCTTATCAAGGAAGGCGAGACGGTCGACACGATCGCGGTCCCGGCCGTCCTTGCCGCCTATAATTGGGGGCCGAAGACGGATCGTTACCGCAAGATCGCACTTTTCGTGGACGCGTTCTTCACGAAATTCCCGTCGCTGCAGAACCCGCCCTTCCATCCCAAATGGAAAGAGGTCTCGCTCGCGGCTCCCCTGTCGGGCTGGAACAGGCTGCCGGTGGCACAGCAATGGCTCGACAGCCACGGCGTCGAGCCGGTGGCGCGCCAGCGCTTCGAGACGTTCCTGAAGCAGAACCCGGCGGCGGCAAAGGTGTCCGACACCGACAAGGAAGCGCTGTTCAAGCAATTCCAGGCTTGGGAAGCGCAGAACAACTCGCGGCCGCAGGCGAGGTCGGAGAAGAAGTAGAAGGCGTCGTCAACACTCTTACCGTCATCGCCCGCGAAGGCGGGCGATCCAGTACGCCGCGGCAGTGCAAGGAACGTCTGGCGTCTCTGGAATACTGGATTCCCCGCTTTCGCGGGGAATGACTGCGGAAGGTGTGACTTGGCTCGCGTGACTACGCTTCCGCCTCTGCCTCGCCCACACCGCGCTTCAGCGCGGCACGGGCGGCTTCGCGGTGGTCCGGCGTGATGTGGCTGGCGACCAGCTTGATTGCGGTCGCGAGCACGGCGGCATCATCGGTGAAGCCGAGCACCGGCAGCATGTCGGGCACGACATCGAACGGCAGGATGAAATAGGCGATCGCACCCAGCAGCGACGCCTGCACATGGCGCGGCGTCTGCTTGTCAAAGGCGCAGTAATAGGCGGCGAGCAGATCCTCTGCGAACGGCAGGTGCGCAACCACGCGCTTCAACTTGCGCCAGAAACGCCGGCGCACGGTCTCGCGGTCTTCCGCCAGCCGATCGGCCGGCTCAAAGCCGACGCTGTGTTCGGCAGCAGCCATGGTCCAAAACTCCCCGTTCAGGCCGGCGCGGCCGATTGTCCCAGCCGATGCCGATCACAAGATGGGGATGCGTCGGCACAGCAACAAGGCGTCAGCCAAACCTGCCTGTCTTCAACCAAGGCCTGCCTGTCTGGCAATGGCGTTCATCGCCTTGGCGAGCTCGATATCGAGCGTGGTGACGCCGCCGGCATCATGGGTCGAAAGCACCACGTCGACCGTCTTGTAGACGTTCTTCCACTCGGGATGATGGTCCATCTTCTCGGCCACCAACGCCGCGCGCGTCATGAAGCCGAAAGCCTGGTTGAAATCCCGAAAGGCAAACGTCCTGCCGATCGCCTCGCGGCCGGGGGTCTCGGTCCAGCCGGATAGTTCGCTCAAGGCCTGCTTGCGTGCTTCCGCCGACAGCCGCTCCGTCATGGTCGCCTCCGTTTTCAGGGGAACTTTACCCTAACACGGTGCTGACGCCGAGGTTCATACAGGGTTGTCGTCCATCCGCTAACCATGACGCAGATGTAACCCTGACGGGCAAGAATTTTGCTACAATTACCGGCCTAATGACCAGGCCAGGATGAAACCGAGCCTGAAGCACCTGTATGGGAGATCGATGACCGGGGGCCTCGACCTGGCCGAAACACCCACACCGACGTCGCCGCGATCGGCGGCGCGGAAGACCATGCTCGTTTCGCTCGCGTTCGTGCTCGCCATCGTCGGCGCGCTGGTCGGCGGTTATTATTTTGCGATGCGCCCGGTGACGCTGAAGATCGCGGTTGGCCCGGCCAACAGCGACGACGTCAAGGTCGTTCAGGCGCTGACGCAGGCCTTCGTCCAGAGCAAGGGCTATGTCCGGCTGCGTCCGGTCCAGACCGACGGCGCCACCGCTAGCGCCGAAGCGCTCGCCGAGAACAAGGTCGACCTCGCCATCGTCCGCGGCGATCTCGACGTGCCGAAGAACGCCCAGGCCGTCGCCACCCTGCGCAAGAACGTCGTCGTGCTGTGGGTCCCGCCGGCCGGCAAGGGCAAGAAGAAGGGCGCAAAGATCACCAAGATCGCGCAGCTCGCCGGCCATCGCGTCGGCGTGGTCGGCCGCACCCAGGCCAACGTCAATCTCCTGAAGGTGATCCTGCAGCAATATGGCGTCGATCCCGCCAAGGTGGAGATCGTGCAATTCCCGGCCAATGAAGCCGCCGAAGCGATCCGTACCCAGAAGGCCGACGTCTATCTCGCTGCCGGTCCCGTCAACAGCAAGATCACCGCGGATGCGATCGCCGCCTCCACCAAGGACGGCGGCACGCCGACCTTCCTCGCGATCGATTCGGCCGACGCGATCGCGCAAAACCATCCAGTCTATGAGGCGTCCGAGATTCCCGCCGGCACCTATGGCGGCTCGCCCGACCGGCCCGATGACGAGGTCAAAACCATCAGCTTTGCCCACCACATCGTGGCGCGCAAAGGCCTCTCGGACACCACCGTTGCCGCCTTCACCCGCCAGCTCTTCGCGATACGCCAGCAACTGGTGACGGAATTCCCGCTGGCGGCGAAGATCGAGACGCCCGACACCGACAAGGACGCCGTGATCCCCGTGCATCCTGGCGCGGCCGCCTTCGTCGACGGCGAGGAAAAGACCTTCCTCGACAGGTACAGCGACTACATCTGGTGGAGCCTGATGGCGCTCTCGGCGATGGGCTCGATCGGCGCCTGGTTCGCCGGCTACCTCAAGAAGGACGAGCGCGACAACAACAGCCATCTGCGCGAGCGGCTGCTGGACATGATCGCGGCAGCGCGGCGCTCGGAGACCATCGACGAGCTCGACCAGATGCAAAGCGAGGCCGACGACATCCTGCGCGACACGCTGCGCTGCTTCGACCACGGCGCCATCGAGGAAGGTGCGCTCACCGCCTTCAATATCGCGCTGGACCAGTTCCACGCCGCGGTCGCCGACCGCAAGGCGGTGCTGCTCAGCCTCCCACAGAACCTGCAGCGCGCCGGCGCCCAATTCCGCGCCGCCGGCAACGCGTAAGTGCTTGCGCGCGTAATTGCTGCGTCACATTGTCTCAATATAGCGTTGGCTTCGCAGTGACGGCTGCCGCCGCAGCCGTCCGGACCGATCCCGGGACGATTCCCCATGAAAATCAAATTCTCCCGCCGGCAATTCCTCTCCACCAGCGCCGGTGCGCTGGGCTCGATCGCGATGCCCTATGTGTCGCGCGCGGCCGACCGTCCGATGATTACCCATGGCGTGCAGTCGGGCGACGTCACCGTCGATGGCGGCGTGGTCTGGGCGCGCGCCGATCGTCCCTCGCAGATGCTGGTCGAGGTGGCGACGACCGATAGCTTCAAGGATGCCCGCGCGCTGCCGCCGATCGCCGCGCTACCCGAGAGCGATTTCACCGCGAAGATGCTGGTCGAAAATCTGCCCGGTGGACAGGACATCTTCTACCGCGTCCGCTTCCGCGATCTCTCGCACACCGCGATCGAGAGCGAGCCGGTGGTCGGTCGCTTCCACACCGCACCCACTGACCGCCGCGACGTCAGCTTCGTCTGGGGTGGCGACGTCGCCGGCCAGGGCTGGGGCATCAATCCCGATGACGGCGGGATGTTCACCTTCTCGGCGATGCGCAAACACCGCCCGGACTTCTTCCTGCATTCCGGCGACACGATCTATGCCGACGGCGTGATCCCCTCCGAGGTGAAGCTTGCCGACGGCAAGACCTGGAAGAACGTCACCATCCCCGAAAAGGCCAAGGTCGCCGAGACGCTCGACGAGTTCCGCGCCGCTCACAAATACAATTTCACCGACGACAATGTCCGCGCCTTCAATGCCGAGGTGCCGATCTTCGTGCAGTGGGACGACCACGAGGTGACCAACAACTGGTCGCTGTCGAAGGATCTGCCGGCTACCTACAAGGAGCGCAACATCACCTTGCTCGCCGCGCGTGCCGCACGCGCCTTCCACGAGATGTATCCGATGCGCGAGAGCATCGTGGAGCCGGGCCGGGTCTATCGCCAGATCTCCTACGGCCCGCATCTCGACGTCTTCATGCTCGACGAGCGCAGCTATCGCGGCCCCAATGGTCCGAACCTGGAGACGGAATACGGCCCCGCGTCCTATTTCCTCGGCCCGGATCAGATGGCCTGGCTGAAGCGCGGCCTGCTCAACTCGCGCGCGACCTGGAAGGTGATCGCCTCGGACATGCCGCTCAGCCTGCTCGTCTATGACGATGCGGCCAACAAGAAGGGCTCGGAAGCCTTCGCGCAGGGCGACGGCCCGCCGCGCGGCCGCGAACTCGAGATCGCCGACATCCTGCGCTTCATCAAGATGGCGCCGATCAAGAACACGGTGTGGCTGACCGCCGACGTGCACTATGCCGCCGCGCATTACTACGATCCGAACAAGGCGCAATTCCAGGACTTTGAGCCGTTCTGGGAGTTCGTCTCGGGTCCGCTGCATGCCGGCACGTTCGGGCCAAACGAGCTCGACAACACCTTTGGACCGGACGTGCGCTTCATCAAGGCACCGGGGCTCGACAAACAGAACCTGCCGCCGTCGGCCGGCATGCAGTTCTTCGGTCATGTCAAGATCGACGGCGCAAGCGGCCAGATGACCGTCACATTACGCGACCGCGCCGATGTCGCGCTGTGGTCGACCACGCTCGAACCGAAGCTGATCTAGAGCATACTGTTACCTGGAGGCACGCGCGCGCAGCGCGGCCTCCAGGGCATCACTCGAGCAGGGCTTTTGCAACCGCGGCACGCCGGCGAACTCGGGCGGAATCCGCGTCTCGGCGCCATAGCCGGTGACAAAGACGAACGGGACTTTGAGCGCAACCAGGCGCTCGGCGATCGCAAAACTCTTCTCACGCACCAACTCGACATCGAGAAGAGCGAAATCCGGCATACGGTCGGTGATCGCATCCAGCGCACGCGCAACCGACGCAACGGTGCGCACCTGCTTCACGCCGAAGCCGAGCAGGCGGTCCTCGAAATCGATCGCGATGATGGGATCGTCCTCAACGATCAGCACGTCGGCGGGGACATCGGAGCCGTCGAATGAAACGCGTCGCATGATCTCGTCGATTGAGGGCTGCATGGTCTTTCCAATCACGACGGCCTCAGGCCCGATGCCTGCGCCCCGCGCATCGGTGTTCCAGGAACGAAACCCACCACATCATCGTTTCTCAGTCTGTCCACTTGTGCACACAGGCGGCGAACGGACCCAGCTAATGTCGAAGGGGAGATCGGAGAGCTTTGGGATGGATGCACGAAGCAGCAAGACAGCCGAGATTGCGAGCCGGCCCTACAACAATCTGCTGCGGCGATTGAACCAGGCCGACTACACGCTGATCGCGCCGCATCTGACGACCGAGACAGCATCGGCGAGCGAGCTGCTCTACAATCCCGGCGACGACGTCCAGGTCGTGCACTTTCCCTGCGGGCCGTCGCTCGCGACCTTCCTCGTTCCCAACGAGGACGGCCGCGACGTCGAGACCATTCTGGTCGGCCGCGAGGGTGCCGTGGGTGGCATCGTCAGCGAGGGCTATCTGCCGGCCTATACGCGGATCATCGTGAAGTTCGGCGGCCCCTTTGCGCGCATCCATGTCGGCAAGCTCGAGGCAGCCAAGCGGAGCTCACCATCACTGCGCAACATCTTCGTGCGTTACGCTGACTGCATGCTCGCGCAGATATTCCAGTCGACGGCCTGTAATGCCATCCACTCGATCGAGCAGCGCACCGCCAAATGGATTTTGGCCGCGATGGAGCGCACCGACGGCGACGATAGCGTGCCGCTCACCCACGAGCAGCTAGCGACCTTGCTCGGCGTCGGCCGCAGCTATGCAAGCCGCGTCATCCAGTCGTTCAAGACGCAAGGCATAATCGAAACCCGCCGCGGCTCGATCCTCGTGCGCAACCGCGATGGCCTCAAATTGCGGGCTTGCCTGTGCAATGACGCGGTGAAGGACCATTTCGAGGAGGTGCTGCGCGGGGTCTATCCGACGGAGGAGGCGGATGCCGGCGCGGGAGGCGGTCCGCCATCCCACTCCCGCCGCTAAGCCCCGGGAATACCCGGACAAAAATCAGTCAACCAACCCCGAAAGAACACATTGTTTTTTGACGTTTTTTGCCTATATTGCGCTGCAAACGCATTGAGGTACCCGGCTCTGATGGCCGGGTTTCCTTTTTGGGCGGAAAGCGCCCGTTTCTCAGGTTTCCAGCGTTGTTTCGAGAAAGAGGTCCCGGTCTGACCGGCGAGATCGCGCTAACCCATTGTTCGACCGCAAAGAAGCTCACTCATGAACCTTCGTAACGTCGCCATCATCGCCCACGTCGACCACGGCAAGACGACCCTCGTCGACCGTCTCCTCCAGCAATCCGGCACCTTCCGCGAGAACCAGAAGGTGACCGAACGCGCCATGGACTCCAACGATCTGGAGCGTGAGCGCGGCATCACCATCCTGGCCAAGGCGGCCTCGGTGCAGTGGAAGGACACCCGCGTCAACATCGTCGACACCCCAGGCCACGCCGATTTCGGTGGTGAGGTCGAGCGCATCCTGAACATGGTGGACGGTGCGCTGGTGCTGGTCGACGCCGCCGAAGGCCCGCTGCCGCAGACCAAATTCGTGGTCTCCAAGGCGCTCAAGGTCGGCCTGAAGCCGATCGTCGTCATCAACAAGGTCGACCGCCCCGACGCGCGCCCGACCGAGGTGATCAACGAGGTGTTCGACCTGTTCGCGGCGCTCGACGCCAGCGAGGAGCAGCTCGACTTCCCGATCCTCTACGGGTCGGCCAAGCAGGGCTGGATGGCCGAAAGCCCGGAGGGTCCGAAGGACAAGGGCATGGAGCCGCTGTTCGACCTGATCCTGCGCCACGTCGCGGCGCCGAAGGTCGAGGAAGGCCCGTTCAAGATGATCGGCACCATCCTGGAGGCCAACCCCTATCTCGGCCGCATCATCACCGGCCGCATCTCGTCCGGCGTCCTCAAGCCGAACCAGCAGGTCAAGGTGCTCAACGCCGACGGCAAGCTGGTCGAGCAGGGCCGCATCACCAAGATCCTGGCCTTCCGCGGTCTCGAGCGCACGCCGCTCGATGAAGCCGAAGCCGGCGATATCGTCGCCATCGCGGGCCTGACCAAGGGTACCGTGGCCGACACGTTCTGCGATCCGACCGTCGAGGTGCCGCTGCCGGCGCAGCCGATCGACCCGCCGACCGTGTCGATGTCGTTCATCGTCAACAACTCCCCGCTCGCCGGCACCGAAGGCGACAAGGTGACGAGCCGCATGATCCGCGACCGTCTGCTCCGCGAAGCCGAAGGCAATGTCGCGCTGCGCGTCGTCGAAGCCGCCGACAAGGATGCGATGGAAGTATCGGGTCGCGGCGAATTGCAGCTCGCGATCCTGATCGAGACCATGCGCCGCGAAGGTTTCGAGCTCTCGGTGTCGCGTCCGCGCGTCGTCTACCAGAAGGACGAAGCCACCGGCGCCACCATGGAGCCGGTCGAGGAAGTCGTCATCGACGTCGACGAGGAGCATTCCGGCGTCGTCGTGCAGAAGATGAGCGAGCGGAAGGCCGAACTGATCGAGATGAAGCCCTCGGGCGGCAATCGTCAGCGCCTGGTGTTCTACGCGCCGACCCGCGGCCTGATCGGCTACCAGGGTGAACTTTTGACCGACACCCGCGGCACCGCGATCATGAACCGCCTGTTCCACGACTACGCGCCCTACAAGGGCGAGATCCAGGGCCGCCGTAACGGCGTCCTGATCTCCAACGACCAGGGCGACGCGGTGGCCTACGCCATGTTCAAGCTGGAAGACCGCGGCCCGATGATGATCGAGCCGGGCTGGAAGGTCTATCGCGGCATGATCGTCGGCGAGCACACCCGCGACAACGATCTCGAGATCAACGTGCTCAAGGGCAAGCAGCTCACCAACATCCGCACTACGTCCAAGGACGAAGCGGTGCGCCTGACCCCGCCGATCCGGATGACGCTGGAAAAGGCGCTCGCCTATATCGAGGACGACGAGCTCGTCGAGGTGACGCCGAAGTCGATCCGCCTGCGCAAGAAGCATCTCGATCCGAACGAGCGCAAGCGCGCGGAGAAGGCCAAGGAAGCGGTGGCGTAAGGCCACGCTGTCATTTCCTGGTCATCTTGCTGTCATGCCCCGGCTTGACCGGGGCATCCAGTACGCCGCGGCTTCTCCGTATATCACTACTGTCTCTGGAATACTGGATCACCCGCCTTCGCGGGTGATGACTGTTCGTTTATGGTGGCTTCTCGCGAACGTGCTAGAGCCCAGCCATGACCTCCCTCCCCTCCTCCGTCGACGTCGCAATCATCGGCGCGGGCGCCGCTGGTCTCGGCGCAGCCCATACACTGAAGGATTCCGGCCTCTCGGTCATCGTGCTGGAAGCGCGCGATCGCGTTGGCGGCCGCGCCTGGACAGTGCAGGCCTCGCCCGAAGTGATCTTCGATGTCGGCTGCGGCTGGCTGCATTCAGCGGACAAGAATTCTTTCGTGGGAATCGCCGAACGCCTGAATTTCGAGGTCAACAAGGATATTCCGCCCTGGCGCGATCGCGCCTTTGGCGAGGTGTTTCCGGATAGCGAGCGCGAAGACTTCGGGCGCGCGATCGACGAATTCTACGAGCGTGTCGCGGAAGCTGCGCAGGACGACGAGGATGCGCCAGCCGAACGCTATCTCGAACCCGGCAATCGCTGGAACCCGATGATCAATGCGGTCTCGACCTATGTGAACGGCTGCGAGCTCGACCGCGTCTCGATTCTGGACATGGACGCCTACGAGGACACCTACTTCAATTGGCGCGTGCGGGCCGGATTTGGCACGCTGGTCGCGGCCTATGGTGTCCCGTGTCCCGTGGCACTGAACTGCAACGTCACGCTGGTCGATCACTCCGGCAAACGCATCAGGCTCGAAACGTCGCTCGGCACGCTCACCGCGGCAAAGGCGATCGTAACGGTACCGACCAACCTGATTGCGGATGAAGCGATCCGCTTCTCGCCGCAGCTCCCGGCCAAGGTCGACGCCGCGCGCGGCCTGCCGCTCGGCGTCGACGACAAGGTGGTGCTGGCGCTGGAGGACGCGGAAGCCTTTCCAATCGAAGGCAATTTGCGCGGCGCCACCATGCGGACCGCCATGGGCACCTATCACATCCGCCCGTTTGGTCAGCCCTGCATCGACGGCTTTTTCGGCGGCCGCTTTGCACGCGAATTGGAGGACGCTGGCGATGGCGCCTTCGCCGCACAAAGCATCGACGAGATCGCGGACTATCTGGGCAACGACATCAGGCGCAAGCTGAAGCCGCTCGCCGAGTCCCGTTGGGCTCACGACCCCTTCGCCCGCGGCGCCTATTCCCACGCGCTCCCCGGTCATGCCGGCGACCGCGCCGTGCTGGCAGCTCCCGTCGATGGGCGGCTGTTCTTCGCAGGCGAGGCGACGTCGCCGCACTTTTTCTCGACCGCGCACGGGGCGCGGGACAGCGGAGAGCGGGCTGCGGGGGAGGTGTTGGCGGCGATGGCGAAGGCGTAACAGCAGACTCCGTCATTGCGAGCGCAGCGAAGCAATCCAGAATCCCTCCGCGGAAAGTTTCTGGATTGCTTCGTCGCTTCGCTCGTCGCAATGACGACGAGTACTATTCGATCACCCGCGCCCGCAAATCCGCGTCCGGCACGAAGCAGGCGTCGTACTTGCCGAAAATGCGGTAGCGGTTGCGCGCGACCAGATTGTAGACCGCGTTCCGCAGCGGCTTCGGCACGGCGAAGAGCACGCACACCCAGCTCCAGCCGGGGAGCTGCGAGAGCACGGTCAGTGCGGCGTCCGATTTCATGAACACCTCGCCGCCGTGAACGACCGCGTTGGTGTCGGGATCATCGGGATCGATGCCGAAGGTCTGTGCGAGCTTCGTTCCATACTCCGACTGGATCGGCGTGAAGCGGAATCGCCTTGCCGTGTCGCGCGTCGCGACGAAGCGGATCCAGCGCGAGCAGAAGATGCAGACGCCGTCGAACAGGATCACGTCGTCATCGGGCCATTTGCTCATTCGGAGTCTCTGTCTTGACGCGTTTTCTTCACGCGAACCGGTACCCACTTCCCTCGAAAACACTATCGGTTGTCCAACATCAACAGCGCGACGAGCATCAGCACGATCGCCGGGCCCGTCTTCACCAGTGCGCCGAGCGGCTCGATCCAGAGGTCCGGCGCCAGGATCGCGGCGCCGACCATATAGCCGAGCGAGGCAACGATGCCCGCAATGAGCCCGAATGCCGAGGTGCGACGGAATGCGATGAGGAGGCCGACCGACATGTCCATCAGGCTGGTCCCGATGGTGATGGGATCGACCAGTGCGGACGGAAAGCCGTGCGTGCTCAGGATGCCGGCGGCGGCACGGTAGGAGACGAACAGGGCGATGAAACCGGAGACGACCCAGAACGCGACCAGGCTCGCGAAAACCAGCGCCTTGACCAGGTACAGCCGCGCGAACCATTTGTCCTGGATGGTGGCGGGATGGCGTCCGATCGTGTCTGCCAGTGTCTTCGGCGCGAGGCCTGTAGCCGCAATCCAATGCTGCGGGTCGCCCGTCACGCCGCGGCGCAGTTCGGCGATCGCGGTCGAGCGCATCGGCGGCATCCAGCCGAGCCGGCTGGCGAGATCGCCGAGCCTCGCCCCAACGTCGAGCAGCAACGACGGCATCGCAAAATGCGGCCAGCTCGCGGTGCCGAAGGCAATACGGAATTGCTTGATGACGCCGGCCATCGTGACCGGCTCGGCGTGCATCAGGTCCCAGCTCACGGCTTTCACGGAAGGATCGTCAATGTCGCGCGCCGCGAGCCAGGCAATCGTGGCCGCGATGTCCTCGACCGCGACCGGACGGAACGGCGTCGCCATCTCCTTGGCCGGCAGGTCGAGCGGAAAGGCCGCGAGCGCGCGCAGCATGGCGCTGCCGCCATAGGCTGATGGCGCGACCACGAAGCCGGGGCGCAGGATCCCGTGAGGAATGCCGGAAGCGGCGATCAGACGCTCCGCCTCGCGCTTGGTCGTGGCAAAGGCGGTGCGGTCCTCGTTGGCGGAGCCGGGGATCGAGATGTGCACCAGCCGGATCGCGCGACCGCTATGCCTGATCGCCTGCAACAGGCGCGCGACGAAGTCGCGATGCACGGCATTGGTGTCGCTGCCGGGACCGTTCTGAAGCACGCCCAGGCAATTCACGATCACGTCGACCGAATGCTCGTTCAGAAGGCGCATCAGCGCCGCTGCGTCGAGCGTTATGATCGGCAGCTCGATATCGAGCGCGCTCATCTTCTGCGCCGGCGACAACTGTCGCGCCACGCCGATGACGCGAAAGCCGCGCATCCGAAGATCGTCGGTGACGAACCGGCCGATCAGGCCGGAGGCGCCGAGGAGGAGAATGTTGTGCGCCGCTTCACTCATCGCGTCACTCAAAACGGCTTTGCGATCATCAGCCAGAGGATCAGCATCGTCGCGCCAAAGCCTGGGAAGCCGAAGGCGAACCAGCGGCGGAACAGCACGAAATAGCGCGGCGGCAAGGCTACGTCTTGTTCGGCCGCCTTGCGCGCGAGATCGCGCATCTCGATCTGCATGAACACGACAGGCACCCAGAACAGCCCGGCGACGGCATAGAGCGCGAGGGAGACGACCAGCCAGCGCTCCGTGATCGACGTCGCCGAGAGCATTATCAACAGTCCGCCCGTGACCGGCTGGAGAATGACGGCCGAGAGCGTGAACAGGGCGTCCGCGATCACCACGACCGCGGCCGTGCGCGCGATGAACTCGGCATCCCGGCTGCGATGTGCCATCAGCATGAAGAAGGCGATGCCGCTTCCGGTGCCGAGGATGACGATGGCGCCCGCTACGTGCAGATATTTGACCAGGAAATACAGCGTCATGGTTTCTTGGCCAGCGCCGGCTTTGGCGATTTCAGCGCGCGTTCCAGCTCGGCGCTGGCGGCTTTGACGCCGGCTTCGGTCTCGATCATCCAGTGGCCCTCGCTGCCCACGGCAGGCAGCGCGCGGAAATCAACCTTGCCACCACTGCTGCGAAATGTATCGGCCAATTGCCGCGAAAATACTGGCGCGAAGTAGGTGTCGTTGGCCGCCACCAGCCACGTGACGGGCACGCGCGCCGCCTTGCCGAACTCGCCTGCCACCGAGATGAGCGTATGCGGCGCGCAGATCTGGTTCGGAAAGTCGTTGGCGTGGCCGCCGCGTCCGGGTGCGAAGGCGATGATGGCGCCAACCATGTTGGGGTCGGCACTAGAAAGCGCCAGCGCGCCCCAGCCGCCCGCCGAATGACCGAGCACGACGGCGCCATCCTTGCGGACGAAATCCTGTTCTCGCATAAATTCCAGCGCACGCGCGATTTCCTCAGCCGTGGCACGGCCCGACCGCGCATAGTCCGCCTCGTCGCAGCCACCCTGGTCCTCGACATAGCGGCCGCCGGTTGCGCCATGGCCGAGCCGTTCTGGCACCAGCACGGCAAAGCCGCGCGCGATCAGAAACGTCGCCAGCGCGCGGTATTCCGGTTGCGGCATTTGCGCACGACGCAACACATTTTGCGTCGACGCATGCGCGATTAGCGCGAGGCGGAACGGACCTTCGCCCGGCGGGCGAAAGAGCAATGCGCGCGCCGCGATGCTGGCGTCGGATGTGGGCACGCGCCACTCCTGCCGACGAAACGGCTCGCCCTCGGCGCCCGAGGCCCCCAACGCGCTCTGCGCCCGCACGGGTGTGGCAAGGATGAGCAGGGCAACGATGAACGCAGAGAACCGCATAACTGCCGGCAACAGGATTTGAAGGATAAAGCCCAGACTAGCTGGAACGAATCATCCTGGGCGGACTTTTCTCGCGTTGCCGCCATGCAGGCCTTTGTCACAAAGCAGTTTTGCACCGGCACGCGGCAGGCCAATGCCGGCCAAAGCGGCGTCCTGTCCTCTTTCGGTACAGCATGGCTCGGAAACTGATGCAGAAAGTCCACAGGTTAACCGATAATTAACGATGGCTCTTGCCGCCGGCCCGGCGACTTGGTTTGATCGCGTCCATGAGCACAACCCTGATCGAGGTCCGGCCGGCCAAAGCTGTTGACGCAGCCGCGGTGGCGTCTACCCATGACGAAGCCTGGCGATCGGCCTATCAGGGCATCATTCCCGGCGCCGAGCTGGAAAAGCTGATCAATCGCCGTGGCCCGCAATGGTGGGACAGCGCGATCCGCAAGGGCAGCCGCGTCAGCGTATTGGTGTTCGGCGACAAGATCGCGGGCTACGCGAATTACGGTCGCAACCGCGCCCGCAGCCTGCATTTCGACGGCGAAATCTACGAGCTTTATCTGCGTCCGGAATTCCAGGGGCTGGGCTTCGGCCGGCGCCTGTTCACCGCCGCCCGCCGCGACCTGATGCAGAGCAATTTGAAGAGCATGGTCGTCTGGGCGCTGTCCGACAACGATCCGGCCACGGAGTTTTACCGGGCGCTGGGTGGCCGCATGGTGGCGCGCTCGTCGGAGCGGTTCGGGCCTAAATCGCTCGACAAGGTCGCTTTCGCCTGGACCAATTGATCTACCGTCGTTTGGTCGGCAGTACTTCCTTCCGCCGATACCGTTTGCCCATTTGAGCCGGTAGAACCAGCGTTCATTAATTCGCGAAAAGTCGATGGATCGGCGGGCCAAGCCCGCGTATGACAGCGCCAAATCGCTGCCGGGCGAGATCCCTTTCGGCAAACACGGAGTCTTTTATGCGTATCGATGCGGTCTCGATCGGGACCAAAGCGCCAAACGAAGTCAACGTCATCATCGAAGTGCCGGTTGGCGGCGAGCCGATCAAGTACGAGATGGACAAGGAAGCCGGCACGCTGGTCGTCGACCGCTTCCTCTACACGCCGATGCGCTACCCCGGCAATTATGGCTTTATCCCGCACACGCTGTCGGATGACGGCGATCCCTGCGACGTCTTGATCGTCAATACCCGCGCCATCATCCCTGGCGCCGTCATGAGCGTGCGCCCGGTCGGCGTGCTGTTCATGGAGGACGAAGCGGGCGGCGACGAGAAGATCCTGGCGGTGCCGTCGTCAAAGCTCACGCAGCGCTACGACAAGATCAAAGCCTATAGCGACCTGCCCGACATCACGCTGCAACAGATCCAGCACTTCTTCGAGCACTACAAGGATCTCGAGAAGGGTAAATGGGTAAAGATTCTGCGCTGGGGTGGCCCGGAGGAGGCGCACAAGCTGATCCTCGAAGGCATCGAGCGCGCGAAGAAAGCGAAGTAGCGTTCAACGTACGGGGTACGGGCATCGGTTTTGGGGCTCTTCGATGCGCCGGCTTCTCAGGATCATCCGCAACGTCGTTGTGCTGATTGTCGCCGGCGTGCTCGTGCTCGCCGGCGTCTTGCTGTTCAACGTTTTCACGCGGACATCGCGGCAGGTGCAGGTCGTGGCGATCCCGCGCGCAACCGTCGACACCGAAGGCGCGACAAGGCGGCTGTCGGAGGCGATCCGCTTCCGGACTATCTCGAACTTCCTCAATCCGGAGCAGGACGCTGACGCTCTGCGTGGGATCGAGGCGCATATCGCAGCGAGCTTTCCGGCCTTCAACGCCACGGCCAAGCGCGAGGTGATCGGCGGCCACAGCCTGCTCTTCACCTGGGAAGGCTCCGATCCCACGGCGCAGCCGATCGCGCTGCTCGCGCATCAGGACGTGGTGCCGATCGCGCCGGGCACCGAGAAGGACTGGCAGCAAAAGCCGTTCGACGGGGTCGTCGCCGACGGCTTCATCTGGGGCCGCGGCTCCTGGGACGACAAGGGCAACCTCTATTCCATGCTGGAGGCGGCCGAACAGATGGCTAGGAGCGGCTTCCATCCGAAGCGAACGATCTACTTCGCCTTCGGCCATGACGAGGAGGTCGCGGGCACCCGCGGCGCCAAGGTGATCGCGGCCACGCTCGAAGCACGCGGCGTGCGTCTCGACTTCGTGCTCGACGAGGGCCTCCTGATCGCCGAAGGCATGATGAAGGGTCTCAACAAGCCGGCTGCGCTGATCGGGCTCGCGGAAAAGGGCTACGCGACGCTGGTGCTGACTGCGCATGCCACGCCCGGCCATTCCTCGATGCCGCCACGCGAGACCGCGATCGGCATGATGAGCGCGGCGCTGGCGCGGCTGGAGGACCATCGGCTGCCGATGCATATCCGCGGCGCGGTGGCCGAGATGTTCGACACGCTGGCGCCGGAGATGAGCGGTATCAGCCGCGTCGTTCTCTCCAACCTCTGGCTGTTCAAGCCGCTGCTCTTGCGCGAGTTCGAGAAGAACGGCCCAAGCGAGGCGATGGTCCGCACGACGACCGCGCTCACCATCTTCAATGCCGGCGAAAAGGACAATGTGCTGCCCGGGAATGCGGAAGCCACCGTCAATTTCCGCCTGCTGCCCGGCGACACGCAAGGCAGCGTCACCGATCACGTCCGCACCACGATCGACAATGGCAAGATTTCGATCGCGCCGTTCCCCGGCAACACCGATCCGCCGCCGGTGACGGGGACTGCGAGCAAATCCTATGCGGCGCTGAACCGCACCATCCGCGAGGTCTTCCCCGACGTCGTCGTCGCGCCCGGCCTGATGGTCGCGGCCACCGATTCACGCCACTACGCTGGGATCGCCGACAACATCTTCCGCTTCTCGCCGGTGCGCGCCAACAGCGAGGACTTGAAACGGTTTCACGGCACCAACGAGCGCCTCAGCATCGAAGGCTATGCCGACATGATCCGCTTCTACCGGCGGCTGATCGAGAATACGACGGGTTGATCTTTCTACCCAATCCCTCCGGCGTTCCCCGGATGCTGCGCAGCGCGCCGCCTCTTGCGGCGTGATGCGCTGCTGATCCGGGGTCCATCCGGAGACATGGATCCCGGCTCTGCGTCGCGTCATTGCATGCCGCAACGCGTCCGGGACACGAGAGGTTGGTTACACCGCCGGCTTCGGCAGGCCGGCGATCACGCAGGCTGCACGCAGTGTGTTCACCAGCAGGCACGCCACCGTCATCTGACCGACGCCACCCGGTACCGGCGTGATCGCGCCGGCGACGTTCAAAGCTTCCTGATAGGCGACATCTCCGACGAGACGCGTCTTGCCGTCTTCTCTCGGGATGCGATTGATGCCGACGTCGATCACGGTCGCGCCCGGCTTGAGCCAGTCGCCGCGCACCATTTCCGCCTTGCCGACGGCGGCATAGACGAGGTCTGCGCGCCTGACGAGCCCAGGCAGATCGCGCGAGCGCGAATGCGCAATCGTCACCGTGGCGTTCTCGTTGAGCAGCAACTGCACCAGCGGACGGCCGACGAGGTTGGAGCGGCCGATGACGATGGCGTTCATGCCTTCGAGCGAGGCGTGCACGCTCTTGGTCAGGATGATGCAGCCGAGCGGCGTGCAGGGCGAGAGCGCCTGGAAACCACCTGCGAGCCGGCCGGCATTGTTTGGATGCAGCCCATCGACGTCCTTGGCGGGATCGATAGCGTTGATCACGGCCTCGGTGTTGAGGCCCTTGGGCAGCGGCAGCTGCACCAGGATGCCGTGCACGGCGGGATCGCGATTGAGCTTGGCGACGAGCGCCAGCAGATCGCCCTGCGAGACGTCGGCCGGCAGCCTGTGCTCGAACGAGGCCATGCCGGCAGCCTGGGTTTGGGCCTGCTTGTTGCGAACATAGACTTCGCTGGCAGGATCGTTGCCAACCAGCACGACGGCCAAGCCCGGCACCAGATCGTGCTCGCGCTTGACGCGAGCGACCTCGTCGGCGACGCGGGCTCGGAGCTCCGCGGCAATGACTTTCCCATCGATGATCTTTGCCGTCATGTCCTAATCCCTGTCCGTCGATTTGGCCGCCGCAAGCCGGCGCAGCACCTCACCAAGGCGCACCGGGTCGCCATCGACCGCAATCTGCTTCAGCCGCGAGGTGGCGCCCGAGAGCAGCCGCACGCTCGCCTTCGGCACGTCGAGCGATTTCGCCAGCAGCTGCAAAACCGCTCGGTTGGCCTCGCCGCCATCGGCAATCGCCCGCACCCGCACCTTGAGCACGCTGCGGCCGTCGGAGAGCGCCTCGACGCCATCGATGTCGTCGCGGCCGCCGCGCGGCGTCACCCGCAGCGCGATGCTGATACCCGAGGTGGAATAGCGCCAGGGTTCTGTAGAAGGCTTTGTCGAAGCCAACGCCCGCCTGCTTCGCCTAAATCACGTTCGGGTAGATGTAGTACATGATCACCCGCTCGATGAACATGATGATCAGAATCAGGATGATCGGCGAGATGTCGATGCCGCCGAGATTGGGCAGGAAATTGCGAATCGGCGCCAGCACCGGCTCGGTGATGCGGAACAGGAACTCCGCCACTGCCGAGACGAACTGGTTGCGGGTGTTCACCACGTTGAAGGCGATCAGCCAGGACAGGATCGCGGATGCGATCAGCAGCCAGACGTAAAGGTCGAGCACGATGATGACGATGTCGAGAACGGCACGCATGGCTGTGAAAACTCTGGTTCCGGTGGGGATTGACGCCTTTTGCTAGATATCGGTTCCCCCCGGTCCAAACAAGGGAAGTCCCGGCATCCAGGGCCAAAACCGGACTACGCCCGTCCTTGACTTGACCTTGGCGGGGACTTAAATGGCGCCCGGTTGTCGGCCGCGTTTACCAGAGCGGCTCGCGACGGGGCCATAGCTCAGCTGGGAGAGCGCGTCGTTCGCAATGACGAGGTCGGCGGTTCGATCCCGCCTGGCTCCACCAGCCTTCGCTCGCTTCGCGAGCTACGGCTCGGCAAGCCCGGGAAGTCCCTCGTAGCGAAGCTAGCGAAGGCTGCCGCGGCGTAGCCCGAAGGGGCGAAGCCGGGCTTTATTTCCACTCGGTCGCGAGCATTATGCCTCATTCTGAGGAGCCCGCGACAGCGGTCGTCTCGAGGGATGGCCGCGGGTAAGATCCCGGCCTTCATGGTTCGAGACGCGCGTGCCGCGCTCCTCACCATGAGGGTCTCACCTCCCCGTGAACCGTGGCGGCCGTTTCTCCATGAAGCTCGCCACGCCTTCCCGGAAATCGCTGCCGTTCAGCGCCACCAGCATCTCCCGGTTGGCCTCGATCGTAGCCTCGGCCAGCGTCTGGAACGGCACCTCGTAGAGCTGCCGCTTGATGACCGCCATGGCGCTCGGCGAGACGAAATCGGCGAGATCGCGCGCATAGGCGTAGGTCTCCTCGCGCAGCCTCTCGGGCGGACAGAGCCGGTTGACCAACCCCATGCCCAGCGCCTCCTCGCTCGAGACGCGCCGGGCCGAGAGCAAGAGATCCAGCGCATTGGCGTGGCCGACGATACGCGGCAGCATCCACGAGATCCCATGTTCGGCAATAAGTCCGCGCCGCGCAAAGGCCGTGGTGAACACCGTGTTGTCCGCCGCAAAGCGCAGGTCGCAATAGAGTGCATGCACGAGGCCGATGCCGGCGGTCGCGCCGTTGAGCATGGCGATGACCGGCTTCTTGATCGACGGATAATAGCCGTAGCGCGTCTGCCAGTCAGGCCGGCGGTTCATGTCGAAGGGCGGCAGGTTCGAAGCACGCCTGACATCGTTGGGATCGAGCCCTTTCAGCGCATCCATGTCCGCGCCAGCACAGAAGGCACGGCCCGCGCCGGTCAGCACGATGACGCGAACATCATCGTCGGCCTCGGCAGTTTCCATGGCGTGGCGGACGTCGCGCTCCATGATCGGGGTCCACGCATTCATGCGATCGGGACGGTTGAGCGTGATGGTCGCGATCTTGTCGCTGACCTCGTAGAGAATATGCTCGTAGCTCACGGCGCGTTCTCTCCTTTTTCTTGCTTGGTTGCGCGGCTTCGGCACGCGCGTTGAGTGCGAGCCTAACACATCCGGGAAACATGCAAGAGGAAGGCGGAACGCGCCGCCAGGATCACTCGGCTGCCTGCGCCATGACCGGCCTGCGCGCCAGCCAGATATCGACGAAGTTCTTCAGCCAGGCGCGCTCGGCAACGTCGTAGACCGCGCGATCCGCGAAATGATGGTGGCGGGCGCATGCGCCGGGCGCACTCAGGCCGTCATAGCCACGCGTGGTCCAGCGATGCATCATCGCGTAGGTCACGTCGGGATGAAACTGGAAGCCGAACGCATTACCGGCACGGAACGCCTGCACCGGAAAATCGTCACCCTCCGCGAGCAGCTCCGCGCCGCTGGGCAGCTCAAAACCCTCGCGGTGCCAGTGATAGACCTTTCCCGGCCAGTCCGGGCACAGCGCGTGACCCGCCGCCGTCGGACGGATCGGATAGTAACCGATCTGGGTGAGCGCGTCGGGATGCGGCGCGACGCGGGCGCCGAGCTGCATCGCGAGCATCTGCGCACCCAGGCAGATGCCGAGAAACGGCCGCTGCTCACGCAGCGGAATTTCGATCCAGTCGATCTCGCGGCGGATATAGTCGTCGCAATCATTGGCGCTCATCGGGCCGCCAAAAAACACGGCTCCGGCGTGATGCTCGAGTGTCCGGGGCAAGGAATCGCCGAAGCGCGGCCGGCGGATGTCGAGACGATGGCCGAGCGCGCGCAAGGCGTTGCCGACCCGGCCGGGTGTCGAGGATTCCTGATGCAGGACGATCAGAACGGGCAGCGGCGGCCTACGGTCGGCGGCGGCGTCTGGCGCCCTTCTCCTGAAGGGGACCACCTCTTCGCCACCAAACCTGTCCGTCCGGAACAACATTGCCCTTTTCGAAAGCTATCGGTTTAGACCGCGAGCATAACTAAGCGATCGTTAATTTCGTGTGAGTTTGCGCACACACTGAGCTGAAGGAGACGAAGCAAACGCCGGGCCAAAATCGGCGCGCCAAAGCACGATGAGATAAGGATGAATCGTCATCGCGCTTTGGGTTGTTGTTTGAGCATGATCTTTTCGGAAAACCGCTCCGCACTTTTCCGGATCATGCTCTAGCGCCGGCGCCTCTGAAACCCGCCGACGGCGGCCAAGATGAAGCCGCGCGGAAAGAAGCGCAGCAGGAACGGCACGATCTTGATGCCAAGACCAGGCAACACCGCCCGTTTATTGGCCATCAGCCCGCGATAAGCAGCGAGCGCAACATCAGCGGCCGGGACGTCGAGAACGGCGGAATCGAATCCCGGGGTAAAGCCTGCGCGGGCCTGAAATTCGGTCGCCACGGGACCCGGGCAAAGTACGGTGACGCGGACGCCGCGGGCCCCGAGCTCGCCGCGCAGCGCCTCGGTGAAGGAGATGACGTAGGCCTTGGAGGCGTAATAGACGGCCATGCCCGGGCCGGGGAGGAAGCCCGCGACCGAGCCGACGTTGAGAATGCCGCCCTTGTTCTTGACGAGCTGATCCGCGAAGCGCAGCGACAGATCAGTCAACGCGCGGATGTTGACGTCGATGATGCCGAGCTGCGCAGCGCGATCACACTCGATCGCATCGCCGAACACCCCGAAGCCGGCATTGTTGACGAGATGGTCGAGCTCGACGTCGGCACCGGCCAGTGCCGCCGCGATCTTCTCGCCCGCGCCAGCTTCTTCCAGATCGCAGGCGATCACGATCGGCGTCTTGCCGCCCTTGGCTGCGATCTCGCCGGCCAATGCATCGAGCCGCTCGGCACGCCGCGCCGTCAATGCCAGGCGGTGGCCGTTCGCGGCAAACACGCGCGCCAGCTCCATGCCTATGCCCGCCGAGGCACCGGTAATCAGCGTCACACGCTCAGTCACGATCGACGTCTCTTCAATGCAAGCGAAATTAGGACGCAACTCAGGGACGAGAGCATAGGCCGCGTGCACGATGCAAGCCGCCCGTCAGCCTCGCGACGAGCAGCCGGGATGCAGGAGGCAGAAAAACCGCTGATTTGAAGGGGTGTTCGGCTAGGCCGTCATCAGCCGATACATTAAAGTTTCGTCATGTGGTCGCCACTGACCTCGTCCCGCCGACGCGCTCAAGTACTGGCGACGCCGTCCTTGACCTGACCGGTGCGGCGGCTCGCGATGAGGTGCTTGAGGTCGATCCGGTCACGCTGCGACACGCCGAGCAGATCCGACGCACGCCAGACGACGTTGTCCTCGAACTCGGTCACCTGGTTGTCGGCATAGACGAGCTCCCACATCATCTCTACGATACGCTTGCGGCCCTCTTCATCGAGCGAGCGCATGATGATGCTGGTGAAGTGATAGAGATCGACCGCCTCGCCCTCGACCTGGGTCGCCGACGCGATCAGGCGATCCGCAGTGCCGCGGTCCAGCGAGAAATGGCTCTCGATCAGGCCGTGCAGCTTGCGCCGTTCGGCTTCCGTCGGCTCGCCATCCAGCGAGATCACATGGATCAGCAGCGCGGTGGCCGCCAGGCGATAATCGCTGTCGCCGAACGCGCGGTCCTGCGCCTGGGGGGCGACGATGTCGGCAATGAATTGGCGCAGTCCGTCCAGCATGAAATCCTGCCGCAATGGGTGGCGCCGCAACGGCGGCCTCTAGCCGCTTATATGAGCGGGAAATTCGCACCGCGCAATGCGCGCTTATGCCCCGACCCGCATTACGTTTCGGCAATCTACTTGCACCGTTCCGGGGCGCGCAAAGCGCCACGGAACGACTCAAAGGAACTCACGGCAGTTCGTACACCACCATCTTGTCGGCGATGCCGCGGAGCGCGGCCTGTTTCTGGATCGGCTTGATCGACCACTGCTCGAGGATCCTGGCGACCGCCGGCGCGTCCAGCACGGGACCGGTGATGTGGATTTCCTGGGCCATCGACACGCTCTGCACGCGCGCGGCAATGTTGACGGTCCGACCGAAATAATCCTGCCGCTCGTTGAGCATGACCGCAAGGCAAGGCCCCTCATGAATGCCGATCTTGAGAACGAGATCTGCGGAGCCGCGCTTCTTGTTCAATTCCTCCATTGCGGAACGCATGCGCAAGCCGGCGACAAGCGCGTCCTCCGGCTTGACGAACGTCGCCATCACGGCATCGCCGATCGTCTTCACCACCGCACCCTTCTCGGAGGCGATGATCTCGAGCAGCGCATGGAAATGTGCGCGCACGAGGTCGAAGGCGGCGAGATCACCCACGCGCTCATACAGCGCCGTCGAGCCTTTGAGGTCCGTGAACAGGAAGGTCAGCGAGGTGATCTGCAGGCGCTGGTCGATGTTGAGATTGTCCGCCTTGAAGACATCGCGAAAGGTCTGGTTGGACAGCATCCGCTTGGCGGTGAGAAACGGCTTGCGCTTGCCGATCAGGTGATGCAGCGCCTCGGCAGCGATGAACACGGTCGGCAGCACACGCACGCCGGCCTGGTTGTCCAAGGACAGCCGCAAGGGTCCGGGCCGCAAGGTCGTGGTCCCCGTCGGAGCATGGACCTTGTTGTACATGATCGCGAGCTGTTGACGCTCCTTGGTCGGCTCGCCCTGAATATCGATGAAATGCGCGGCATGTGTCACCGGCTCGAACACGATGATGAAATCGTTCGGAAGCTGGAGCGACATCGTCGCCTTTTCGCCGGGTGGAAGCTCGAGCGTGTCGAGCGTGACCTCATTGGCGAGGGTCTCGAACGACGCCTTGTTGAAATCGACGCCCGAGCTCCAGAACATCTGCTTGAAATACTCCCACACCGAAAGCGAGTCGGGATCGTGCGCCGCGATGCGCCGCACGCGCGGACTGACAGTGAAGGAGACCTCGACGGCCTCGTCGACGGACGCCTTGTAGCCGCAGGCGCAGAGCGCGCAGTGATAGTCGTCGGGCCGCAGCGCCTTCAGCGTCGTGTGGGCGCCGAGCACCCCGCCGCAGCCCGGACACAAGACGTTCCAGCTCAAATCAAACAGTCCGAGCCGCGCCGAATGCAGGAAAGCGGAGATGACCCGCTCTTCGTCGAAGCCATGCTGCCTGGAGAAATCGATGGCGTTGATGCGATTGAGCTCGTGATCCTCGCCGCGATCGATCAGCCGCTCAATCTGGTCGACCACCTTGGGCTCGGCGGTCTGCTTGAGAACCGAAAACTGGGCCTGAATGTCGCTCATGCGGCCTCATCTAGTGTGTCGGCGCAGCGATCCCAAGGACCGGCTCGTCACCGTGGCGTGATACGGAACATGGGAGAATGGTCCGGCTGCGTCGTGACGACGCCGACGGGAATGACGGGCCCGGTGTCGACCATCTCAACACGGAATTCTCCGATCAGCCGGGCCAGGGCCAGCACCGACTCGGCTTGCGCAAAAGGCGCGCCGACGCAGACGCGCGGGCCGGCGCCGAACGGCAGATAGGCGAAGCGGTCGGGCGGAGTCGCCGACATGAAGCGCTTGGGAATGAAGGCGTTGGGCTGGTCCCAGAGCTTTTCGTGCCGGTGCAGAAGCCACGGGGCGATCATGATGATATCGCCCTTTTCGATCTCGACGCCCGCCGCGTTGTCCTTGTCGAGTGCCGCGCGCGCGATCAGGAAGGCCGGCGGATAGAGCCGCATGGTCTCATCGATCACGGCGCGGGTGAATTTCTGCCGGTCGATATCGGCCATGCTGTCGAGGTGCTCGCCGCGCGTCTCCGAGGCCACTTCCTCCTGGGTTTCGGGATCTAGCGCCAGCAGATAGAGCGCCCAGGACAGTGCCGTCGCGGTCGTCTCGTGACCCGCCAGGATCATGGTCGCGACCTCGTCGACGAGCTGCTCGTCCGAAAAGCCCTTGCCGGTCTCGGGATCGCGCGCTTCGTCCATGAGGTCGAAGAGGTCGCGCGGCGGCGCACCCTCCTTCTTGCCGGCAGCCCGCCGCTCCGCGATCAGCATCGCGACGAACGCCGTCCAGCGCTTGCGAAAACGGGCGCGCGCAAAATCCATAGGGCTCGGCCAGGATACCGGCAGCAGCATGTCGAGGAAATACGGCCGGCCCAGGCGCTGGCCGTATTCCATGACGAAGTTGCGCAAGGTCGCGCCGTGCTTGTCCATGCCGAACGAGAACATCGTGCGACCCGCGATCTCGAGCGTCATCCGCTGCATGATTTCGCGGAGGTCAACGATCTCATTGGTCTTCGTCTTGAGCTTCGCGATGGTCTCGTCGAGCACCGCCGTCATGTGCGGGACGAGGTTGGCGGTGGCGTGCGGCGTGAACGCGGGCGCCAGCGTTCGCCGCTGATGCCGCCACGGCTGGCCTTCCGCGATCAGCAGACCCTGGCCAAGCACCGGACGCAGCATCCGGATGCCGGCCGGCGTGCGCGTATAGTTCTCGTAATTATTGAGCAGGATGTGCCGGATCGAGTCCGGCCGGTTGAGGATGAAGCTGTTGTGGAGAAAGAAGCGGCCCTTGATGACGTCTTCCTCGTAGGCGCGCTGCGCCCACGTCGCGATCATGTTCTTGCGGATCACCGCAACGCGGCGGAGGAATGGCATGCCCTCCGGCGCGCGCGGCGGGGTCGGCGGAATGATGGGCCGGCGCACCTTGGCGACATTCATGGGCTCTCTCCCCGCATATCCACCGCACCCACAGAGCTAGTAAGTCAGCTCGGCAATCGCAATCCTGTTCTCGGCGGCCGGCCAGGCCCGCGCCACGATCCGTTCTTCGTTGAACTCAGCCACGACGTTACGCCCGACCTCCGTGGCCGGAAGCCGCAGGGTTGCTGCCGTATCCGTTGGCACGCCCGGCTTGACGTCGGCCGGCTCCTTGCCGTCGAACAGCAAGATGTCGCGCGGCAGGCCGAAATAGCCACGCGGCCGTGACAAAATCAGGACGGCACCCGCCCCGGCATCGGGCGGACCGAGCGGGCGGGCGGCGCGCAGGTGCACCACGTCCGACGAGCGCGGAAAGGGCGAGCGGTAGATATGTGTCGTCGGCGCGTCGGGCGAGGTCAGGACGAATTCGAGCGACCAGGTCGGGTCAACCTGCGCCGGCCCCCAGCGGCCATCGGCGGCGGTCTTTGAGCTATGCACTGCACCGCCTTGGCGCTCGCCGCTCGCGGGATCGACGCGAAACAGCTCGACGGTGGCGCCCTCCACGGGACGATTGGTCGGCATGCCACCGGGCGTTCCCATCACCAGCCCGCTCAATTTGACGCTGCTCTCGGGCGTGATCGCGATGCGGTCCGGTTCGCGGCCCGCGATGAACCTGTAGATCTCGCGGAAGGCGCGTGGATGAAACGCCACCTCGCGATGATCGAGCGCACCGAGCACGAGATTGGTGGCGCCTTTCAGTTCCGGGCCCTCGGCAGTGACATTGGTAGGCACGCCGGGCTTGCCGATGAAGCGGCCGTCCGGTTGCGCATATTTGTCCATGCCGTCGCTGCGCAGGGTGAGGAAGGCGGGGCCCGGCGTGACCTCGCTCTCGCCCTCGTTCAGGCCGCGCAGGAAGGCGCCGCGGCCGTTGAACTCGCTGCCGAGCACCTCATCGCTGGCCCAGACGCCGTGATTGGGCGTGCCGCACAGCACTGCATGGCTGACATCGCCGGCGCCGCCATTCTTGATGACATTGCGGATGGCGTAGCCGCCACGTGAGCTGCCGACCAGCGCGACGCGCGCAGCGCCGGTGCGACGCTTCAATTCGGCGATCGCAGCAGCCAGCTCGCGACGCTGATCCTCGGTCGAGGAGCGGTTGGGCTGTTCGACGCTGTCGATGTCCCGTGCGTTGGGGTCGGTGAAATTGATCGCCATCACGCGCGCACGCGCAATGCCATTGGACTCCATCCGCCATAACGTCGTCATCCAGAGCGCGCCGTAATCGCCGTTGCCGTGCACGAACAGGATCGGAGGCACCTCGGCGGCGGCTGGCACTGCGGGCGTGGTCTGCGCCAATGCAGCCGTCCGCAAGCTCGCAACCGCGAAAGGTAGCGCGCTGGCGCCCTGCAAGATCATCCGTCGCGATAGTTTCATGTCGTTCCTCCCCGGCAAACCAATTGGTTGCACCGCTTATAGCCGTCTAACCACTGGACAGCGAAGGACTTTCGCAGGCATCACTGGGTCAAGCAGGAATCGCCGAACCATTTCTCGCAAGCTATTTGGAAGGGGATATGACCGAGCAGCCGAAACGCCAGAAATTTGCCAATGACGGCATCACCGCGCCCCTGCGGTATACCGTATTCCGGCGCATCTGGCTCGCCAGCCTGCTCTCCAATCTCGGGCTCCTGATCCAGGGCGTGGGCGCGGCCTGGGCGATGACGCAGATGGCGGCCTCGGCCGACAAGGTCGCGCTGGTGCAGACCGCGCTGATGCTGCCGATTATGCTGATCTCGATGCCGGCCGGCGCCATCGCGGATATGTATGACCGCCGCATCGTGACCCTGATCTCGCTCTCGATCGCGTTGATCGGCGCATCCGCGCTCACGATCCTGGCCGGGCTCAAGCTCATCACCCCCGAAACGCTGCTCGCCTTCTGCTTCATCGTCGGCAGCGGCAACGCGCTGTTCGGCCCGGCCTGGCAGTCCTCGGTCAGCGAGCAAGTGCCGCCGGACTCGCTGCCATCGGCGGTGGCGCTGAACGGCATCAGCTACAACATTGCGCGCAGCTTTGGCCCCGCGATCGGCGGCGTCATCGTTGCCGCGGCCGGCGCCGTGGCGGCCTTTGCCTGCAACGCGATCCTCTACCTGCCGCTGCTCGTCGTGCTGCTGCTCTGGCGGCGCTCCACCGAACCGTCGCGCCTGCCACGGGAAAAGCTCAACCGTGCCATGGTTTCGGGCGTGCGCTACATCACCAATTCGCCGCCGATCAAGATCGTGCTGACGCGGACGCTGGTGATGGGCCTGATCGGCGGCGCCATCATGGCGCTGATGCCGCTGGTCGCGCGCGACCTCCTGCATGGCGGCGCGCAGACCTACGGCATCATGCTCGGCGCCTTCGGCATGGGCGCCGTGGTCGGCGCGCTCAACATTCACGAACTGCGCAAGCGGATGAGCGGCGAATCGGCGATCCGCGCCTGCACGATCTCGATGGCCTTTGCGATGGCCGCCATCGCGCTCAGCAGCGAGCCGGTGCTGACCGCGGCAGCGCTGGTGCTGGCGGGCGCGGTGTGGATGGCGTCGGTGGCGCTGTTCAATATCGGCGTGCAACTCTCGGCGCCGCGCTGGGTCGCTGGCCGTTCGCTGGCCGCATTCCAGGCCTCGATCTCCGGCGGCATCGCGATCGGCGCCTGGGGCTGGGGCCATCTCACCGACTACGCAGGCGTCGAGACGGCGCTGCTGGTTGCGGCCGGCCTGATGCTGATCTCGCCACTGCTCGGCCTGTGGCTGGCAATGCCGCGCGTCGGCGCGCGCAACGAGGACGCCGAGATGCTCGCCGATCCCGAGGTGAGGTTGTCGCTGACCGGACGCAGCGGGCCCCTGGTGGTCGAGATCGAATATCGCGTGGCGCAAGAGAACGCGCGCGCCTTCCACAATGTGATGCAGGACGTGCAGCTCTCCAGGCAGCGCAACGGCGCCTATGGCTGGTCGATCGCGCGCGACATCGCCGATCCCGAGTTGTGGACCGAGCGCTATCACTGCCCGACCTGGCTCGATTACCTGCGCCAGCGCAACCGCCCGACCCAGTCCGAGCGCGCGCTGCATCAGCAGGCGATCGATTTCCACATCGGCCCCGAGCCGGTGCGGATCCGCCGCATGCTCGAGCGTCCGTTCGGCTCGGTGCGCTGGAAGGAAGAGACGCCGGACCGCAGCAGCGGCGAGGTGCTGCCGGTCGTTGCGACCGCGGCGGGGAGCAGCACGTAGCTTTGAAACTCCCGTAGCCCGCATGAGCGATAGCGGCATGCGGGGTCAGAAGTCCCGGATATCGCTTCGCTCATCCGGGCTACAAAGCGACAGCGTTACTGCCCGTGCTCGGTCAGCACCTTGTCGCAGGCCTTGCTGAGGCGGGTACGATTCTGCTTGAGGCAGGCGAGCACGGCCGAATCGCCATTGTTCATCACGGGACGGCAGAAGCGCGAGACGTCGCGGGCGCAGGCATCATGACCCGGCTGCTGCTGCGCCGACGCACCCGATGCGATCAGGGCCAACGGAAAAATCAAAAGAATTCTGCGCATCACGTAAATGCCTCATACCCGAAACGATAGGCGGGCGAACCTAAAGCGGTGGTTCCCGTGCTGCAACGGCTTTGTGATGAGCCGTACCGGCGGATGCGATTGGCCCCGGTCTGGCACCGGGGCACGTCGCGAGGGAGCTCAAGCGCGCGATGATGATGGCATCATCAGGCACCTGTCTTAGTGCGCACCTTCCTGGGCGTCGGCGACCTTGTGCGACGGCGCCTTGGCGAGGTCCTTGTCCATCACGGCGCGGCAGCCGGGGCTGAGATCGGCGCGGTGCTTGAACATGCAGGCGGTGATCTTCGGAATGTTGGGGATTTCCGACGAGCACAGGCGGAAGGCGTCACCGGTGCACATCTGCTGCGCTTCGGCGGTGTAGGCAAAGCTTGTCGTCGAGGACAGGATCGAAACGAAAGCGGCAAAACCCAGCGCCAGGCCGGCGTCGCGGATTCTTGACGAGAACGAGGTGATCATTTTGAGGCTCCCATTGGCGCCGCCGTCGGGCGGGGTGCGTTAACGGGAGCCACGATGCCCCGGCCAAACCGTTTCCACTGTGATGATGGTCACGACCGGCCCGCCGAGCGTGACATCGGTCACTTTGGCGCACCCCCCTGAAATTCCACCGCAACCGATGTCGTGTTGGTGTCACGTTAACTGTTCCTTCGCATTATCGGCCCGGCGCGGGGAAAAACCGCTTGTTTGGTTGCGTATTTGGAAAGAATAGCGATGCGTAATGCGTTGGGCCTGATAGCGGCCAGTGTGATTGCGGCGGTCGTGATCGCCGGAGGTTGGTTCTTCTATTCCTCGCGCGCCGAACAGGCCGCTCCCCAGACAATGGCCGCGCGCGCCTCGGACTCTCTGCCGGCCTCGGCGAGGCTTGCGGCCAAGGACGACGTCGAGGTCACCGCGGGGCTGTCCGGCAAGCAGACCGCGGCTGCGGCCCCTGCCGCGCCGCCGGCGCCCATGCCGGTTCAGCAGAAATCGACCTGCGCCAATCCGAACGCGCTTGGGGTTGCCCGCGTGGTCGAGATCGACACCACCGGCGGACCGGGCTTCGGCTTCGAGCATTTCAAGCAGTTCGACTTCCTCACCGACAAGGAGGTCGTCCTGACCTTCGACGACGGTCCATGGCCGAACAACACGCCTGCCGTGCTGAAGGCCCTCGCCGACGAATGCACCAAGGGCCTGTTC